>VBGO01000336.1 GCA_005882525.1 Chloroflexota bacterium | reverse complement strand
GTGGCCGGCCTCGAGCCCGCGACCGCCGGTTCGGCTCGCTAGGAACCGGCTAACCCTTAGCTCTGCTTGGACTGCTCCTGGGCGGCGCCCACCGGAGCGGCGCCTTCGGCCGCGGCCGGGTTTGCCTCGAAAATCCCGAACACGTTGCCTTCAGTGTCGCGGCAGTAGGCGAAGTAGCCCTGGCCGGGAACGGCGTTCTTTTCGGACACCACGGTGCCACCCGCGTCCTTCACGGCCTGCGCACCCTTCTCCCAGTTGTCGACACTGATGGTGTTGATGACCGGCTGTTTCGTGTCGTGGCGAGGCATGACCGCGCCGTCGATCCCTATATCGTCTTTGGGACCGGTAGTGGCCAGCAGATATTTGAACGGCCCACCCCAATCCTTGAACTCCCAGCCGAACGCCTTGCGGTAGAAGTCGGCCGCCCGTTCCGGATCATCGGCCGTGATTTCGAAGTGCGATAACCGTCCCATCAACATCTCCTCCTCGATAGTTTCGGCGACCTACCTGCCTTCCTATTCTGCCGTTTCGGACATTAGTTGCGGGCAGGTACTTGCTGCACCGACCAGCGGTTGCCATCCGGGTCGCCAAAGAAGACGAACGAGCCCCAGGGAAACTCCTGGACCTCGCTCACCTCGACGCCCCGCCCGACCAGCTCCGCCCGGGCGGCGTTGATGTCGGCCACGACCAGCTGGAGGCCCTTGGCGGAGCCCGGCGGCGCGTCGACGAGTCCTTTCCCCAGGGCAATCGAGCAGGCCGACCCCGGCGGTGTCAGCTGCACGAAGCGGATTTCATCGCTGACCGTCCGGTCGTGGTCCGCATTGAAGCCGACCTTCTCCGCATAGAAGGCCTTGGCGCGGTCGACGTCCGAAACGGGGATGGCTACCAGTTCGAGTTTCCAGTCCATGACGCTTTCCTCCCTTCGATAAGACCGGTTCACTCTACCTGGCACAAAAAGAAAGGGCCCCGCGTTGGGACCCTTTCTTCTGTTGCGATCAGGCCTACTGGCCCAGACCGCCCGAGATGTTGCAGAAGACGTTCTTGACCTGGTTGCCAAGAATGATCAGGACTACGATAACCACGACAGCGATCAAGACGAGGATAAGGGCGTACTCGACCATACCCTGCCCTTCCTCGCGGTTGAGCAGTTCGCGCAGGCGGTTGTACAGGCTCGTAAACATTGGATTCACCTCCTGTGAAGAGAACTGCGCCCAGTGTGGCACCGAACGGGTCCCAGGAGGTTGAAACGGTGCACGCAGTCTGCCGCGAAAAAGTGACGGGTCCGTAAAAGCCGGGCCGAAGCTCCTTGGAATTCCGTAGGTCCATCCCCCGGATGGGCTGATCAGGGCGGGAGGTTGGCCTCGTAGATTACGGCCTCGCCGCCCAGGTTCTGCACGGCGTGGAAATGGGCGTCCCGCCACACGCGAAACCCCGGCACCTTGTCGAGCCGGAAGCTGTCGGCCAAAATCCAGCGGATGTCGTATCGAGCGCGCGCGGCCTCGAGATCGGCGGTCGTCAGCAGCCCGGCCGCCGTTCGTTGCCGGGAGGTGTCGACCAGCGGTCCGGGAATGTCGCGATCGGCGGCCGCCACGGCGTAGGGGTTGTCGCTGATCCAGAATTCCCCCGGCCGGCTAACCGCCCGGACCGCGGCCGTCATCTCAGTATCGTGGAGATCCGGGGCCAGCACCCGCCGGGTGGCGTCCGTCACGATCAACGCGCCGGCGCCCGCGGTCGCCAACACCAGCCCCACGATCGCCAGCGTCTTCGCCCGCGACGTCAGCGCGGGGACCAGTCCCACTGCCGCCACCAGGGCGAGGGGCGGCGTCAACATCACGAGGTGATGTGGAAACAGCGGCCTGTAGAGGAGGACCGCAGCCAGCGACGCCGCCGTCCAAGCCAATGGTGCGACGACGCGGACGTCGCGGCGGCGGAGCGCGATAGCCGCCCCGAGTGCCGCCAGCGCCGCGAGCGGTGCCTGCCCGCGCAGGAATACGACGAGATTGTCGACTGGGCTGGTGGTGGCCGCCTGTCCCGGGCGGAGATGACTCAAGACGAGCTCATCAAAGGCCGCCCCCGGCGCACCAAGCGCGGGCAACATCAGAACAACGGTCCCGAGCAGGCCGCCGGCGATGGTGAACAGGACCAGCCGGCCTCGAGCTCGTGGAGCATCGAGCAGGAGAATCAGCAACGGCACCGCGGCCACGATCCCGAGCAGCTTGATCCCCGCCGAGACCGCCAACGCCAGGCCGGCGGCCATCGCCAGGCCATCGCGCGCCCGTCCTTCGCGGCGGAGCGCCAGCAGGATCAGGGCGACCGCTACCACACTCGTGGCGACCGCCGGCCCATCGGCCAGCAGGACGGCTGATTCCGTCAGGTAGAGCGGGCTGGTTGCCGCCAGGATGACAGCGAGCAGCCCGGCCAGGTTATCCGCCAGCAGCCGGCCGGCGACGAAGGTCGCCGCCAGGCCGATGACACCGAAGACGAGCACGCCGAGCCGCAGGCTGGTCAGCGAGGGCACCACCCGGTAGAAGGGCAGCAACGTGTAGTAGAACGCGGGCGGCGTCGGGGTGAAGATCGACCGAAAGAGCGTCTCCCCGCGCGACAGGGCGCGGAACGATTGCCAGTACACGCCCTCGTCGAAATCGCGAATGCGGGCACCCAGCACGATCGCCTCGGCCGCTAAGAACCCGATCCCCACCAGGACGGCGGCCGCCCACGCCGGTGCCCGCGGCCGCCACCCCATCTCGGACATGGTAAGAGGTCCGCCCGAGGTTCCCGTTCGGGGCCTAATGAGCGCTCCTGAAATATAGCAAATCTGCTATACTCCTGCCATGAACGTGGAGTCACTGGACCTGGAACTTGCCAGCAACCGGCGCCGCGCCGGCCTCACACAACGCCAGGTTGCTCAGCGGATGGGTACCACTCAATCGGCGATTGCTCGGGCCGAGTCAGGTGCGGCCAGACCCTCCCTAGCCTTTATCGATAGGTTCAGCCGAGCGACCGGGATTTCGATAGTCATCGCGTTTGGGAAGCCGAAAGCACGCACGCCGAGTGTTGCGGCGCGACGCAAGCGTATTCGAACGGCACTTGGCGACGTCGTCTTTGACCCCTGGCTCCGAAACCCAAGTCGTCAGGAGCAGCGAGCGCTTGAGGCCCGAGGATTAACGCGTGAGTATTTCCAGGGCAAGAGACCTGCTCCGTAAGGCAGAAACCGCGAAGCCCGGGCTCCGTCAAAACCTTCTGCTCGCGGCCGCGCTGAGCGAAGTCA
>VBGO01000326.1 GCA_005882525.1 Chloroflexota bacterium | reverse complement strand
ATCGCTCGCGCCCTCGCGCTGGCGCCGAAGCTGATCGTTGCCGATGAGCCGGTCTCAGCCCTCGACGTGTCGATTCAGTCGCAGGTGCTGAACCTGCTGGTTGAGCTGAAGCGCGAATTCGGCCTGACCTATATCTTTGTCGCCCACAACCTGGCTGTGGTCGCCTACATCAGTGACCGGGTTGCCGTCATGTACCTGGGGAAGATCGTCGAACTGGCCCCTTCAGGCGAGCTTTATGCAAACCCGCTTCATCCGTACACAAGGACGCTGCTCTCCGCCATCCCGGTCGCCGACCCCGACGTTCGGCGGGAACGCATCAAGCTGACCGGTGACGTTCCCAGCCCATTCAACCCGCCAACGGGCTGCCACTTTCGGACGCGATGTCCGCTGGCCCGTCAGAAAGGTACGCAGGACGGGGTTTGCGCAGAGGTCGAGCCGCCGCTGACGGAGAGCCGAAGCGGCCATTTCGCTGCGTGCCACTTCCCCGGAGAACTCTTCTAGCGCCGGGACGGATCGAGGTCGGCTACTAGAGCGGTCGGCGGTGCCGTTCGCTCACGGGGATAACCCACGGCGGCCTGGGCCGTCAGGATGCGCCCTTCCGCCTCACGCGCCCCGAGTCTTAAGCCAACCGTGGGTTGCTTGAGTCCTTACCATCTGCCAAGGAGGGGCGCAATATTAGGCCCTTATGGAGTTCGGAATCCTGGGTCTGCTGGAAGTCTGGGAGGCAGCCGGGGCGCGATATCTGGATGGCGTCGAAGTACGGCTTTGAAGGCAACGTTGGCCAACACGCCGGCACTCCGACGGGGACTGTCACGTTCCTCTTCACAGACATCGAAGGCTCAACGCGTCTGCTCCAGGAACTCGGTGACGAGTGGGACAAGGTCCTCGAGGACCAGCGGCGCCTAATGCGGGCTGCCATCACCGCAAACCATGGGCTCGAGCTCGGCACCGAGGGCGACTCCTTCTTCGTGGTTTTCACCAGCGCCGCCGATGCCACGCAGGCAGTTGTCTTGGCCCAGCAAGCGCTTGACGCCCACGCCTGGCCAGGCGATAAGAGCGTGCGGGTGCGGATGGGTCTTCATTCAGGAGAAGGCCGCGTCGTCGCGGCCGACTACATCGGCCTCGACGTCCACCGCGCGGCGCGGATTGCCGCCTCCGGGCACGGCGGGCAGGTCATTATCTCGGACAGCGTCCACGCGCTGGTCCAAAAGGCTCTCCCCCCAGGTGTGAGCATCCGGGACCTCGGCGAGCACCGGCTGAAGGACCTTCCCCGGCCCGAGCACCTTTACCAGCTGGACATCGAGGGATTGCCGACCGAATTCCCTGCCCTCAAGGTGCTGGACGTGCGCATAAACAATCTTCCGCTTCAACTGACGAGCTTTGTTGGGCGGTCTGCCGAAGTGGCCGAGGCCAAGCGCCTTCTTTCCCGGGCGCACTCCGTCACCCTCATCGGCCCTGGCGGGGTCGGGAAGACTCGGTTAGCAATCGAGGTCGCCCGCCAATCGGTCGCCGAGTTCCCTGAAGGCGTGTGGCTCATCGAGCTGGCCTCGCTCACCAACGCCAGCTTGGTGCCTCAGGCCGTGGCGAATTCGCTGCGAATCCGGGAGCAGCCCGGCGTCGCGATCGCCGATACTATCGTGCGCTACCTCGAAGGAAGGCACGTCCTTCTGGTACTGGACAACTGCGAGCATCTGATTCAGCCGGTGGCCGAGTTGGTCGAGACGATATTGGGTTCGTGCCCCGATATCCGGGTGCTTGCAACGAGTCGGGAAGCCCTACGCGTCGGCGGCGAGGCCATCTTCCCGGTGCCAGCATTGTCCGTCCCTGCTGCCGTCCTGTCAGGCAGGGTGGGGGATTTGGGTGACTACGAAGCAGTTCGGCTGTTTTGCGACCGAGCTTCGACAGATGTCGACGCCCTGCCCACCGATCCCGAAAATTCGGCTGCCATTGTCGAAATCTGCCGGCACCTTGATGGCGTTCCCCTGGCGATCGAGCTTGCCGCCGCGACCTTGAGCACCCTCACGGCCAAGCAAATCGCGGCCAAATTGGATGATCGCTTTAGGGTGCTGGCCCCTGGCCGCCGCGCGGCTCTGCCGCGGCAACAAACTTTGGCGGCGTCCATTGACTGGTCATACGACCTTCTCTCCGACCCAGAAAGGAGCCTTCTGCGGAGGCTTTCTATGTTTGGCGGAGCCTTCAGTTTGGAAGCGGCGGAGGCTGTTTGTGCTGGTCAACCTATTGCCGAACCGGAGCTCTTCGGGTTGTTGAGGAGTCTCGTGAACAAGTCACTCGTCAATGTGACTCCAATTGGGGGCGAGCTTCGCTACAACCTGCTCGAAACCGTTCGGCAATACGCAGCCGACCACTTGGCCGCAGGCGCCGAGGACACAGTCGTGCGCGCACGCCACCTGAGTTGGCACCTACTTTTGGCTGAAAAGGCGTCTTCCGGCCTTCATGGGCCCGAGCAGGCCGCCTGGTTGACCCGTCTGGATCATGAGCAGGCAGATCTTCGGAAGGCTTTGGCCTCAGCCTTGTCCAGGCAAAGCCAAACGGCGTTGCGATTAGCCGGCTGCCTGGTGTATTTCTGGCTCATACGGGGGCACATCAGCGAAGGACGTGAGTGGTTGCGGTTAGCTCTCCAAATGCCCGCCGATCCTTTAGCTCGAGCCCGCGGGCTTACCAGCGCCGGGATCCTGGCACATCATCAAAGCGACCCCACCGAAGTGCGCGAGCTGCTATCAGAAAGCGTCAAGATCCATGAGCATTGCGATGATCCTCTTGACAAATCCCTGGCGCTAACCCATTTGGGTATCGCCCTCGAATCCTTAGGAGACCCGGCCGCTGGGTCAATCGCACTCGAGCAGGCCGTAACTTCGGCTCTTAAGGGGGGCGGGACGTGGGAACTTTCCGTGGCTCTCAACCACCTTGGCATGATGCGCCACTATGAAGGTGACATGAGCGCCCAACCGCGCACTTTGTTGGAAGACGGCTTAAGAGCCGCACGAGCCGCCGGAGACGGATGGTATTCCATTTATGTCCTGGATAGCCTTGCTCAGGTCGCGCTCGATCACATGGATATTGAGTCAGCGCGGAGATACTGGCATGAATGCCTCGCTCTCAATCGGCACTTAGGAGAAACACTCGGAATCCCTTCAATCTTGGAAGGGTTCGCGCGCCTGGCTTCTGCCCAATCCGAGCACCGACGCGCCTTG
>VBGO01000327.1 GCA_005882525.1 Chloroflexota bacterium | reverse complement strand
CCAACGCCCCGTCGGCCAGCCCGGCGCCCACCCAGCCGTCCGGATCGTCGACCGCGCCGGCATCGGGCAGCGACTAGGACGCCGTTCGAGGCCCGGCCGGGATGACGCTCGGCCAGCCTACGATGCGACTCACCCCGCCGTCCTCGACGGCAGCTATCGCCGCGCGCAGCTCGACGCCTCGGTTCAGAAGCTGCTGAACCTCGGCCTGCGTTTCATGCCCTAGTCGGGTGGCTCGCTCGCGACCTCCGCGCCCATGGCGTGATAGCCGCCGTCGACGTGCACGATCTCCCCGGTGGTCGCTGCGCTGTAGTCGGACAGCAGCACGCAGGCCATCTTGGCGACGGGCGTGCGATCCTCGCTATTCCAGCCGAGGGGCGCGCGCTGACCCCAGGTGCTCTCGAAGCGCTCGAATCCCGGGATGCCTTTCGCGGCCATTGTTTTCAACGGCCCGGCGGCTAGCGCGTTGACCCGAATGTGATGCCGGCCGAGATCCCGGGCGAGGTAGCGGGTGACCGATTCGAGCGCCGCCTTGCAGACGCCCATCCAGTCGTAGAAGGGCCAGGCCTGGGTCGAATTGTCGAAATCCAGGGTTACGATGCTGCCGCCCTCACGCATCAGCGGGCTCAGCGACTGCGCCATCGCCTTGAGCGAGTAGGCGCTGGTGCGAAAGGCAGTCTGCACGCTCTCCCACGGGGCGGTAAGAAAGTTGCCACCCAGCGCGTCCGCCGGGGCGAAGGCGATGGCATGGACAAAGCCGTCCAGCCGGCCCCAGCGTTGCTTGAGCGTTTGGGCCAGCGCATCGATCTGCTCCTGGTTGTTGACATCCATCTCCAGGATCTCCGGAGTCGGCTTCATCCGCCGCGCGCTCTTCTCCGTGAGCGACATCACGCGGCCGAAGCTGGTGAGCACGATATCCGCGCCCTCGTTCTGGGCCGCCTCAGCAATGGCAAAGGCGATGCTGGCAGGGGTGAGGACGCCGGTGACCAGGATCTTCTTCCCTTCGAGGATGCCCGGCATGGCGGTCCGATTCTATCGGACCGCTCCTGGCGGCTTTATCGGGTCAGCAGGTCCTGGCGGCGCTTCTTGAACTCTTCGCTGTCGATCTCACCGCGGGCGAACCGTTGCTCGAGGGTCACGAGCGCGCTGTCGTGCCGGACTTTCTGAATGATCGCCGGGACGACGAGGTAGGCGACCAACCCGGCGGCAGCAGAGAAGAGGACGAACCAGAGCAGCAGGAATATGATCCCGCCGAATGGGAAAAATTCCACCCTCTGCTGCTACAGGATGCCGAGGATTGGGATCAGGCCGTCAGTATCGGGTGGAACCGTTGGATAGGCCAGCATGAGCAGAACGAACACGACCCTGACCCGGATTGACGCTAGTAGCCGTGCCACCTCACGATTTTAGGCCGCGTGTTAAGCCCTCATACAATGAGGCGAGCCATGGGAAGGCCGCCGGATCATGCTGGCGATAAGACGTCGGAGACGCCTCCCAATCAGTCAAATAGAGAAGCCAAGGGCCGCAAGGCCAAGGGCAAGAAGGTAGACCGGACTGAGTTTCGTCCCACGATACAGCCCGGTTACCCGGACGCCGTCGACCTCGATGAGGGTCGCCGGTAGGCTGCACGCTTCGGATGGGTGGCTTGAGGGATTTGAACCCTCGACCCTCAGATCCACAATCTGATGCTCTAACCAGCTGAGCTAAAGCCACCGCGGTGCACGTGATTATAAGAGGTTAGGCGCACGCCCCCGTTCAAATTCGGCGGCAGACCCGTTATATGCTGTAGGCGCCTTGAAGACGTCCGACGACGCCATCATCCGCCGCGCCCAGGCCCTCGACGCGGGGGCACTGGCCGAGCTCTATGACCGGCATTTTGATGGGATCTACCGATATCTTTTCACCCGAATGCGCCACCAGGCCGACGCCGAGGACCTCACGGAGCAGGTCTTCTTGAAGATGGTCGACTCCATCCATCGCTACCGGCCGCGCGGCGTCGCGTTCTCTTCCTGGCTCTACCGGATCGCCCACAACCTGCTGGTCGACCGGTACCGGCGCGCCGGCCGCGAGGCCGTCGAGCTGAGCGCCCAGGTCGCTGACGCTCGCCCCTACGCCGACCCGGCCGCGCTGGTGCAGAACTCCGAGGAGCGCCGCCAGTTGCTCGCGGCGGTGCACCGGCTGACCCCGGAGCAGCAGCAGGTGATCACCATGCGCTTCATCGACAACCTTGACGTCGACGAGATCGCGCGCCTGATGCGCCGGCGGCCCGGGGCGATTCACTCGATGCAGCATCGAGCGCTGGCTAGTTTGTATCGCTTCTTGCTGGAGCCCGGCCAGGTGGAGGCACGCCGTGCGTGATCTGACCGGGCCATTGCAGGAGGCCCTGACGGCGCTGGACGACAGGCGCAACCTCCAGGAGGTGCTGCGCCGCCATCCGGCGGATCGCAACGAGCTGATTGGGCTGCTTCGCCTCTCGGTTGACCTGGGCACCCTCGGGCCGCCGCCCGCCGAGCCGGGCTTCCGCCTCCGCGCCCGCAACCGGATGCTGGCGGCCGCCGCCGATCGGCGCCGCTCCCGGCGCCGGAACCCATTGACGTTCTTGCCCCGGCCAGCCGCCCGGTTCGCCCTCACCAGTGCGCTCGCGCTGGCCGTGACGCTCGGTGCTGTGATGGCGGCGGCGGCTTCGGCCAACAGCCTCCCCGGCGATCCGTTCTACGGGGTCAAGCTCGGCCTCGAGCGGGCTCAGCTCACGGTAACGCTCGACTCGGCTGCCCGTGCCCGCCTGCAGGTCCAATTTACCGACGTTCGGCTGGGCGAAGCGCAGCGCCTGATCGCCGCCGGTCGGGTGCGGGACGGCGTTCGCCAGATCGATCGATACGACACGGCCGTAGCGCAAATCAACGGCACGCTTGCCGGCACCCGGTTGGACGATCGGGCGGTCGCCGAGCTCAGCCGTTTCATGGACGACCGCCAAGCCTACGCCGACGCCAGCCTGAAGGCGCTGGCTGGATCGCTGGCGGCCGGTGGCGATTCGGAGTCCGCGGCGGCCGTCACTCGGAGCCGGTCGCACGTGGACCAGAGCTGGCAGGGAAGCAAGCGCCAGCTACAGGCGCGCGGGACCGCGAGCCCGTCGGGGGACGACAAG
>VBGO01000325.1:5276-8435 GCA_005882525.1 Chloroflexota bacterium | reverse complement strand
TGTGCGCCGTCGCCTCGCCGATTCGGGCATGCGAGGATTCGCCGCCGGCGGGGCAGCCAGTCACCTACACGGTGGTTCCGGCGGAGCAGTTATGGCGCGGGCCTGCCTCGGCCCCGTCCAGCCCGGCCACATTACCAGCGCCCGCCCTGGTCGTAGTACCAGCCGCTCCCTCGCCATCACCATCGCCCTCGCCCAGCCCAACACCGAGTCCGACAGTGACACCAAGTCCGACACCAAGTCCGACACCCTCAGCGACACCGGCGCCGTCTCCGAGCTGAGCCGCTAATCGCCGCGGGGTGCGACCAGCAGGATGTGGTCGCGATCACCAGTATCAGCTTTCGCTCGATCGTCGTGCCCTGGGCCAGTTGAAGGTATGCGCCAACAGTGAAGCGATGCGTGTGAACCTGGACGTAATGACGCTCCTGGGGGCCCGCTGATCGGCCTTGGCGTCGACCGCCGTTCGATCGCCTCGGCCGGCGGCTGGCAGATTAACTCGATTCCCATCTTATTGATCAGATATTTCCGTCATCGGCGCTGCCTGGGCCGGCGCCGTCTCGCCATTGGTCGTGAACTCGACGTCGGGCAGGCGCAGGAAGCCCCTGCACTCGTTGACGAAGTCTCTGAGTCGACCGGCGCGGGCAGAGCCAGCGGGCCGATCGCGCCGAATAAGGGCCCGTAGACCTCGACAAGGAACTCGCAGGTGGGCAACCGCGAACGGTTTAAATGGCGTGCCGGTCCAGTTTCATCCTATATAGATGTGTCGGGAGCCTCGGAGTTTGCGGCGGCCGGTTTCGGCCTCCTGGCGAAACGAGAACGGGACGCTAGGTGGAGCGGGCCTGAAGGTTTCCGATCAGGATCGGTTTGGTCGTTGGCAGCTGCTGCTCGCCCGGTTCGATCGTGATGGCGAACTGCTGGAACTGCGACAGGTCACCGGAGAGCTTCGCTCCCAGGTCGCCGGTTGCACTGGCGCTGATCCCCTTGTCGACTGGGACCCCATTTTTGATCAGCCACATTTCGTAGACCTGGCCCGACGCGAGTTTGGGCAGACCGCTGACCGCGAGGACGGCCTCTTTGCGGTCCTTGAAGTAAACGAGCCGCGCTTCGGCGCCAGGCGCAGCGCTCGCATCGCCCTGAAAGGTGTACGCCACCGGCCGCGCGGCGACCTGTCCGAGCTGATAGCCGATCAGCGCACTGATCCCGAGCCCGATTACCACCGCAGCGGCGACCGCCAGTCGTGCGGGCTGGGGCAGCCACGACGGGAACCGGCGCCGCAATGCCACGACCGGCTCTTGGGGCGCCTCGTGCTGCGCCGCCACAGACCGCGCCGGGCTCGCCTTGACGGCCTCGACGATGCGCCGGCGCAGCTCTGATGACGGCTCCAGCTCCTCAGTCGTGAGTGACAACAGCGAGCTGGTCTGGCGCAGCTCCGTCGCCACCGCCCGGTGCTCGGCGCAGCTCCGCAGGTGCTCTTCCACGCGGCGGGCTTCCTCCTCGGGAAGGGCATCCAGCGCGTACGCGGCCAGCAGCTCGTCGGCTTCCGTTTCGTCCAACCTGGTCATTCCATCACCCCGCGCGCCACCAGGAAAGACCGCATCTTCTCCAGTCCGATCCGCATCCGACCCTTTACCGTACCCAGGGGGACCTGCATGCGGCTGGCGATCTCCACGTGCGTATACCCTCCAAAGTAGGCGAGTTCGAGCGTTCGGCGCTGGGCATCGGGCAGTTCCGCGAAGCCTTCCCGAATCTGCTTCCGCTCGAGGTCGACCGCGACCGCCTGCCAGGCGTCCGGCACTTCTGCGGCGCGCTCGACGCTTTCGAGCTGGACCTCGCGGTGAACCTTTACATTCCCGCGCAGCCGGTCGATGGCGCGGTTTCGGACGATCGAGAGGAGCCAGTTCCGCAGGCTGCCGCGCCGGGTATCAAAGCCGGCGGCGTTTCGCCAGACGGCAAGAAAGGCGTCCTGGACGGCATCCTCTGCCGCGCTCCGGTCGTTGAGGATGCGGAACGCCAGGCCGTAGGCGAGTCGGCCATAGCGATCGTAGAGCGATTCGATCGCGGTGGAGTCGCCGCGCTTCAGTTGGGCCGCCATGTGATGGTCCTGGTCTTCCGACTCCCCGCTCATCCCCGTACCACTTATATACGGTCCCGCGGCACTGGCGGATCACTGAAGGGTCCTTCCCTCGCGATGACGTCGAAGTTTGATCCGGACAGCGACCTCCGCCGTAACAGCTGTTAAGGACTCGCCACGTCCGGAGCGGGCCCAAACGACGAGGGAGGGAGCCTATGAGGTGAGCCCGGTTTTGCCGATCGTCAGTTCACCACAAGGAGCAACAATCATGCGAAACCGCGTTCTGCTGGCCGTGGTCGCCGCGGCGGCGATGGGGCTGACGCTGGCCCCGCTGACCGCCAGCGCCTCGAGCCATCGGGAAGCTCCGCTGATCGCGGAGGACCCGCTCGCCGACCTCTACACCTTTCAGGCGCTCGACAACCCGAACAACGTGGTGCTCGTCGCCAACTACGTGCCGTTCGAGAATCCCGCCGGCGGCCCGAACTTCTACCGCTTCGGCGATGACGTGCGCTATCAGATCCACGTCGACAACGTCGGTGACGGTAAGAGCCACGTCACCTTCACCTTCCGTTTCCGCACCTCGACCGTCGACGGGACGACGTTCCTCTACAACACGCCGTACGTCCGCAACGGCGCGCTGACGAAGCGGATCGCCTTCGACGGCTCGAAGTATCTTGGCTGGAACCGGCCCCAGACCTACTCGGTCTCGATGAGCCGGATTAGCGACGACGACCCGTCGAGCGTCGTACTCGGCAACAACCTGTTGACCCCGCCGGACGTGGTCGGCACCTCGTCCACCGGCGACGCCGCCTATTACCACGGTCTGGCCAACGCCGCCATCCACAACCTGAACGGCGGTATCAAGGTCTGGGCCGGCCAGCGTGACGATCCCTTCTACGCCAACCTTGGCCCGATCTTCGACATCCTGACCCTCGATCCCACGAGCGCAACCGGCGGCGAGGACTACCTCAACAACGAGAACGTCCACAGCATCGTCCTCTCCGTGCCCAAGTCGATGATCAAAGGTCCGAACGACTCCGTCATCGGCGTCTGGGCGACCGCCAGTCGGCGCCAGGAGACGGTGCTCAGCA
>VBGO01000325.1:0-5235 GCA_005882525.1 Chloroflexota bacterium | reverse complement strand
CCTGATCAACGAGGTCGTGATCGGCCTCGGGCAGAAGGACCTCTTCAACGCCTCGCGACCCGCCAACGACTCGCAGTTCCTGCCCCGCTACCAGAACCCGCTGCTGGCCACCTACTTCAACGTCCTCTTCGGCCAGGGCGTCGACACCACCAACCGGCAGGACCTCGTCGATATCCTGCTCCGGGGCGTGAACACGCTAAACCGTCCCGCACAATGGTCGGCGTTTGCGGACGAGCTCCGTTACAACATGGACGTCCCGAGTTTCGGCTTTCCGAACGGCCGGAACCTGACCGAGAACGTCGTCGACACCGAGCTCAATGCGGTGGACGGCGTCTTCTGCGGCTTCGGCGGCGTCATCCCAACCTGCCATGCCGGCGCCGATGCGGGCCATCTGCACCAGGGTGTGAGCCAGGATAGCGACCACCCGACGGCGCAGTCGACCTTCCCCTATCTCAACGACCCGAACATGCCGTAGGGAGCGAAGAGATGAAGGTACACAGCGTCCAGACGATCGCGGCAGCGGCAGTGATGGGCACGATCGTGGCGGCCTGTGGACCGTCGGCGGCTGACCAGGCGAACCCGGTGGCGTCGCACACCGGGCTTGCCATCAGCCTCAAGACGGACGATGTCATCGCGCGCGACCAGGCGCGGATTCGGCAGCACCCGGACGACTGGAAATCGGTCGACGAGCTGGCCGCCGCCTACCTGCAAAAGGAGCGCGAGGTCGGCGATCCCTCCTACTACCCCAAAGTCGAGACGCTGCTGAAGCAGGCCCTAGCGCACGACCCCGACGATGCCGACGCCGCGACGAGCATGGGCCTGCTCGCCCTCGCGCGCCACGAGTTCGTCGGCGCTCTCCAGTGGGGAAACCGGGCTCGGCAGCTCGATCCCGCCGGCGCGCGTCCCCTCGGCATTATCGGCGATGCCCAGATCGAGCTGGGCCGGTATGCGCAGGCGGTGCAGACGTTCCAGACCATGGTCGACCGGCGACCGGACCTCAGCTCCTACGCGCGTGTCTCCTACGCCCGGGAGCTGTTCGGCGACGTCGATGGCGCGATCTCCGCCATGAAGCAGGCGGTCGAGGCGGGAGGACCGTCGCCCGAGAACAGCGCCTACACGCGCGTCCTGCTTGCCAACCTCTATTTCAACAGCGGGCGGCTGGCCGAGGCGGAGGCAGAGCATCGCCGGGCGCTCTTCGACGACCCCAGGTATGCCTACGCGCTAGCCGGACTGGCTCGAGTGGAGGCGGCCCGCGGCCACTACGGCCCCGCGATCGAACGGTATCGCCAGGCGGTCGAGACCTACCCACTTCCCGATTTCGTCATCGGGCTGGGCGATGCCTACGCCGCGGCAGGTGATCAGCACAGGGCCGCGCAGACCTACGACCTGGCGGCCGCCGAGCAACAGCTGTACCGGGCGAACGGCGTCGACCTCGATGCCGAGCTCGCGCTGTTCGATGCCGACCACCGCCGCGATCTGCCCGGCGCGTTGGCCGCGGCACGCCGCGCGATCGCCGCCCGGCCCAGCGTCCGCAGCGCCGACACGCTGGCGTGGACGCTCTACCAGGCGGGGGATGACGCGGCCGCACTCGCCGCATCGAGCCAGGCGATCCGGCTCGGCACGAAGGACGCCGGGATGTACTTCCACCAGGGCATGATCGAGGCGCGCCTCGGCCAGGCGAGCGCGGCGCGCGCCGACCTGCAAACGGCGCTTCGCGTCAACCCGTACTTCTCCGTGCTCTGGTCGCCCGTTGCCCGGCAGACCCTGGCCTCGCTAAATCTCCCTCCCCCGCTCACGGGGCAGGGTCGGGGTGGGGGCCTATGAAACCCCATCGCGCCCTCCTCGCCCTACTAGCCGCCACCGGAGTCTCGCTTGCCGTTGCGGTGCCGGCCTTCGCCCACCCGCTCGGCAACTTCACCATCAACCGGTTCAGCCAGATCCAGCTGAACGGCGACCGCATCGACGTGCTCTACGTCGTCGACTATGCGGAGATCCCGACCTTCCAGGAGAAGCAGCGGATCGCGGACGACCCTGCCTACGTCGACCGACAGGTCCGCGACCTCACCGCTGGGCTGGTATTGGAGGTGAGCGGGCAGCGCGTCCCGCTGACGCTCGACGACCATTCGGTCGGCTTTCTCGACGGACAGGGTGGGCTGCAAACCATGCGGCTGCAGATCCTCCTCTCCACCGCCGAATCGCAAAGCGGCCGCCTGGGGTGGAAGGAGATCTTCGTCCAGACGGCCGGCGGCGCCCGGCTGACCGACTCCAGCGTCTCGAGCACCAGTGTCAGCAATGGGCTGCGCAAGTACCCGCAGGACATGTTGACCAGCCCGCTGGACGAGACCGACGCGCACTTCACGTTCGTCCCAGCGGCAGGGGCTAACCCGATCCAACGGCCCGTGCTCGGATTCCTGGCATCAAGCCCGGCTCACGTCATCACCGATCGTTTTGGCGCGCTGATCACGCCGACGCATCTCTCCTTGTCAATGCTTGGCTTATCGATACTGGCGGCGATGGCGCTCGGCGCACTCCACGCACTCTCGCCGGGACATGGCAAAGCGGTCATGGCCGGCTACCTCGTTGGCACACATGGGACCGGTCGTCACGCAATCTCGCTTGGACTCACCATCACCGCCACCCACACGGCCGGCGTCTTTTTGCTAGGCGTCGTCACGCTCTTTGCCGCCTCGTTGATCACGCCGGAACGGCTCTATCCCTGGGTCACACTTCTGTCGGGCCTTCTCATCCTCGGGATTGGTGGTGGATTGTTCCTATCACGGGCGGGTGCCGTGCTCCACGGTCATGACCATCAGCACGACCATGCGCCGATCGGAAGGGGTGGGCTGCTTGCGCTCGGCATCTCGAGCGGCATCATCCCCTGCCCCTCAGCGCTCGTCGTCCTACTGGCAGCGATCTCGCTGCACCGGGTCCCGTTCGGGATCCTGCTCATCGCCTCGTTCAGCGCGGGGCTGGCCGGCGTCTTGACCGGAATCGGCCTGCTCCTCGCCGGGGGCCTGCCCCTACTTCATTCTTCCGCCCATCGCCAGCGCGCTCGTGGTAACCATTGCCGGCTTCGGGGTGACCGTCCAGGCAATTCCCGGTGTGAGGTGAGCAACATGTTGATCCGGAGGCTTCCACTTATGGCCATCGCCGCTGTTGCGGTAACGCTTTCGGCGTGCGGCACGAGAGCTGCCGATCCCCAGTTCACCGTCAACGGCCAGCCCGTCTCGGTTTCGCTATACGAGTCTATTGTCGCTACCGAGCAGCACAAATTTGAGCGCACCGGTAGCCAGGTGAACTGGCAATCCGCCTCGGGTCGGCGTCGCCGCGCGAATATCGAATCGTCGGTCATTCGAGAGTTGGTGCGTGACGCGGTGGTCGAGCAGCTCGCGACGGACCGTGGGATCGTGATTACGCCGGCGGATCTCGACCAGGCGGTTTCAGCTGCCGAGGTGGCGTTCGGCGGACCAATTGCGTTCGAGCAGAACCTCGAGCAGGCGGGTGTTGCAAGGTCGGAGTTCTCGTCGCTACTTCGCTATCGAATCGTGGAAACGCGGCTGACGCAGCAAGGCGCCGTCTCGAAGGGCGCCATCGACACGGCCGTCGACCGGGCACAGGTCGTCGCGAACGTTGGTCCCTGCTCAGTGAACCGCTCGTACCCGGCCTGCCTAACGCCCAACTGATCCGAACGCCCGATCGGGACACAGTACTGGCTGAGTCCCGCTTGCCGGCTTTACCTGCCCAACGCCGCCTGCAATCGACGCCATGCCTGCCACTGGTGCCTGAGGAATACGGCCGCGATCAGCAACGCGACCGCCGCGCCAGCCGCTGTTGCGGCCCATCCAGGAATCGCCAACACGTCAGAGACAACGAGGGCTACGAATACTCCGCCGACCACGCCGTTCACGATCGCGATGGTTGCAGTAATGGTCAAGAATTGCTGCCAGCGTAGCTTGAACAGACCAAGGGCCGCGAGGGCGGCCCCGTCCGCCTGCGTGCTCTGGAAGTAATGGGCCTGGGATGGTTCAATCTCCGCGTAGAGCTGACGAATACGGTCGATAGAGCGGCCATAAATGATGAACTCCATTTGATTTTGAAGCATCCGCCCATAGCTGACCAGGCCAATGAAAAAGACGACGGGGAGAATCACCAACGGGAAGATTCGGAAGGCCTCTCCCAGCCTGGAAACCTGGGCCACGAGCGCAAGAGCGACGACGGCGCTCGACAGCGTAGTGAAGTACAGACTCGAGCGGATAGCGATCTCTGTACCGCTTAACGAGCGTGCACTCTGGAGGACGAAATGCTCGGTGGTAATGGCCTGCATGAACTCGCTACGGCGGCGGTGCTCGTCTTCCTCGCGCTCGGCTGCCACGGATTACATCTAGCACAGGCTGTCAGGCCCTGTCATCATCCCCAGCACGATTGCGTTGTCCGTGCCGAGCCGGCGTCGTCCGACGCCTACTTGATCAGCTTGCCGCCCCGGAGGCTGACCGGACCCTTGCCACCGCTCAGGATGAACCGGCATTCGATTTCGGCGTCGCCCAGGTCATAGCGGAGCTCGCTGAGGCTCGCCTTCTTCAGGCGCCCGAGGTCGAAACTCTGCACCTCCTCGAGAAGCGCACGCGCCTTTTGCTGGACTTCCTCGGACGGCAGGCCCCGGGTCTTGAACTGCTGGATCAGGTTCCAGGCGCTGCGGTTCAGGCGCCGCACCTCCTGTCGCACCGCGAAGTCTCTCGCCCACTCCAGGCGCTCTGGGTGGGGAATCGCCTCCGCCGGCTTGACTTCTTCGGCGAGGCCCTCAGGAGGGACATCCCTACCGATCTGGTCAAGGCCGGCTCGCACCGCCGCTTCGAATTTGGCTGCGTCACCGTGTGAAAGTCCCGACGTGGCCCGGGCGATCGCCTCCCCCACCGGATCCGCGACCGATCCCGAGGGGTTCATGTCAGCAGCGCTTTCGCGGCCGCGAACCCGCCGGCATCGACGAGCGCCCGGAACTGGGCCCAGGTCTTTCCCGCGATAAGTCCGGCGGTCACGTCAGTGCGATAGGTTGCGATATTGGCGCCTCCCTGGAAATAGGCCTTCTTCATGTGGTCCAGGCTCGAGTGTGTGTTCATTTTTGTGACCAGGCTCACCTCATCAGGATACGAATGGGTCGTCACCGCGATCGACTGGTTCGCCAGCGCCGTTTCAGTCAGGACTGTGGTCGCGCCCTCGCCGATCGAGGTCGTCGGCGCG
>VBGO01000324.1 GCA_005882525.1 Chloroflexota bacterium | reverse complement strand
ATCAGGCCGGCGACGGCGGCATTTCCCGCCATCGCCTGCAGCCGCAGCAGGATATGCGGCTGCAATAGCGCCGGGGGCGCATCAGCCAGCTCGCCGACGGGCTGCGCCCCGTCCTTGCGCTGCGTTTCAGCGCCCCGAGCTTGCGCCGTGTCCTCGGTCTCGTGCTCGACGGTCGTCGTTCGCACGAAGACCCGGTGTGAGTCCTAGATCAAACCCTGTCTCAGCGCGTAGGCCACAGCCTGGGTGCGATTCCGGAGATTCAACCGGCTGGTGACGTCGTGCACAATGTTTTTGACCGTCCGCTCTGAATAGAACAGGCGGCGCCCCACCTCGGCTGTGTCGAGGCCGTCGGCGAGCAGCTTGAGGACCTTGATCTCCCGGTCCGTCAGCACCGCAAAGCTCAGGCCGCGCGGATTCAGGACCTGGCGCTGGAGTCGACCCACCTGGTCCAACAGTCGTCCCAGCAGGTCCGGTGACAGGGCACCCTCACCGCCGGCGGCGGCGCGGATGGCCTCGGCGAGATTCTCCGGTGTCGCCTGGTTGCGTCGGAGCACACCGCGCGCGCCCGCTTCCAATGCACTCAGGAGCCCGGTGTCGTCGACGCGCGTCACAATCAGGACGACCCGTTCGACCCCGCGGCGCTTCAGTGCCCGAATGGCCTGGGCGGTTTCTTCGTCCATCTGGTCGGCAACGACGAGCGCCACCACGTCGGCATCGACCTGGCGCTCATCGACCATGTCCAGGCCGTGGTGCGTCCGAAGCTGGCTGGCGATGCCGGCGCGCGAGACGGGGTCGGACGCGGCGACGTAGACGCGCGTGCGGTCGATTAGTACGGCTGGGCGGGTTGCGATCACGGTTTCCTCCTCCTGGTGACGGCGCCGGTTCCTGCTGCCTTTACGCCGTCGACGTCAGTCTGAGGGTCCCGACTTTCCGGGCACTTAACGGGGACTTAACGGGCAGCACCCGATGCCTGCAGGTCTTCCTCTCCGGCTATGGCCGGGTCACCGAGCGCTACCTATGATGCGCACGCATGGCTGCTACCGCCACGCTTGCCAGCAAGGCCGTCACCGTCACGCCCGGTGGCGAGGCGTTCTCCGAAGTTCGCATCCGGAACTCCGGCACGGTCGTCGACCAGTTCACCCTCGAAGTCCTGGGGGACGCGTCGGCATGGGCCATCGTCGAGCCCGCCGTGATTCCCCTGTTCCCGGGTGCCGAGACCGTCGCGCGAATCAAGTTCAAGCCGCCGAAATCGTCCAGCGTCCCGGCACGGGCTATTCCGTTTGCCGTCCGGGTCAAGTCCCGCGAGGATGCCCGGGCGTCGCTGGTCGAAGAAGGCGTCGTCGAGGTCGGCCCCTTCAACGATACATCGGCTGAGCTGATCCCGCGGACAGCCAAGGGCAGCTCTCGGGCGCGCGCGCAACTGGCGCTCGACAATCGTGGCAACGTCCGCATCAACGCCCGTTTGACGGCCGCTGATCCCGACCGCAAGCTCAACTTCACGATCACGCCACCGGCGCTTACCGCCGAGCCGGGAACGGCGAGTTTCGCGACCGTCCGTGTCAGCCCGCGACAGCGGTTCCTGACCGGTCCGCCCAAGATCAGCCCGTACAAAGTCCTCGTTCATCAGGACGGCCTGCCCACGATCACCGTCGACGGCGCGATGCAACAAGAGGGCCTGATCCCGGCATGGCTGCTTCCCGCGTTGATCGGACTGGCGGCCCTGCTTCTGGTTCTGGTGATTCTCTGGTTCGTGTTGCTGAAACCGAGCATCTCGAGCGCGGCGAAGGACGCGGTGGCCCCCCAGGCGTCCGCCGCGCAATCGGCCGCTGCACGCGCGCAGGTCGCGGCCAATGCCGCCGGCCAAAAGCCGGCTGGGGCTGGCGGTGGGGCTACCGGCGCCAACCCGTTTGGCGGTGATGCCTACGCGGCGCGTCTGAGCGGCAGCAGCAGCCTTACGATCCCCAACGATGGTGGCCTCTCGGTCACCGACCTCGTCTTCGAGAATCCCAACGGCTACACCGGCAACCTGCAGCTGTCACGCTTCAATGCGCTCAAGAAGCAGGACCAGGCTTTACTCACGCTGAGGCTCGATAACTTTCGAGATCTTGATTTTCACTTCGTGACGCCCCTGACGTTCCAGCCGGATGACAAGATCGAGCTCTCCTGCACGCCGAATCCCCAGCCGGATGGCTCGACCTGCGACGCCTCCGTTTACTACAGCGGGTACTTCAAGAACCCGCCGAGCTAATGCGCAGCCTCCGCGTGGCGGCTGCCGGGATCCTGGCTGGTTGCCTGGTCGTGGCCGTCCTCGGGAGCGCGGCGCTGGCCGCTCCGGTGGGCCTGCCGGCGGGTTTCCCAGCAACCCGGATCAAGCTCGATCCGGCCTCGACGACGCTGAACATGCCGGGTCCCATCACGCTCACGGCCGCGATCGTCGACTGGCATGGGGCGGCGTCGAAGAATCTCGTGATTACGTTTACGAACGTCACCGACCCAAGCAAAGCAAGCCAGCTGGGCAAGGCGACGACGGACAAATCCGGGCAGGCGAGTCTTTCTTACTCGAATAACAAAGAGCCGCGCACCGACGTCATCCAGGCGACCTTCAGCGACGGCCTCGAAGTGCACAAGAGCAACCGGGTGTTCGTCGGCTGGCTGAGCGGTCCACCGGCGACGGCCATCGCATCGCCGGCCGCGATTACCGTGACGCCTGGCTGCTTCCAGCCGGCGACCGCGGCCAGGCTGGCATCCGACACCTTCAAGCCGGCCGCACCACGGCCGACCCCGAAAGCCACGCCGAAGGCACGAGCGACGGCACCGCCGGCGGCGGCCCCACCGGTGACCTACACCATCACGGTAGACGGCGTGAACTTCAATCCGTTCACGGCCGTGCTCGTAACGTTCGACGCCGGCCCCGGCGGCACGCCGGAAAGCTTCGAGAAAACGACCGACGTCTTCGGTCACTTCAATTTCGACATCCAGGTGCGCAGCCGGCCCGAGGGCGCGCATCTGGTCCGGGCCGACGACTTCCGGCAGCGCGAAGCGGACGCGATCTACAAGATTCCTTGCTTCCAGCCGGCGGTCGCCCTGAATCCCCCGATCGGGCCCCCCGGCTTCGTGACCAACGCCATCGGCACGGGCTTCCCGGCGAACACCTCGATCGTTGTGCTCAATTGGGCGAACCCGGCGCTCCGGTCGCCCCTGCCCAAGATCATCAAGACGGACGGCAGCGGATCGTTCCGGTACCCGGTTCTCGTCCTGTACCACGACCTGCTCGGCCCTCGCA
>VBGO01000323.1 GCA_005882525.1 Chloroflexota bacterium | reverse complement strand
TCCCGACGCCGCGGAGGTTGTAGGCGTTGACCAGGTCGTACTTGGCGCCCAGGGAGACGGTGTCGTCCCAGTAGAGCTCCCGGGTGCAGCCCTTCGTGGTGTTGAACCAGGTGTCCCAACGCTCCTGGCCGCTGGGATCGTTGGCGTCGCGATGGGAGACGTAGCTCCCAGCCTGGACCTCGCTCGAGCTCGACTCACCCGCCGCATCGAGATAGGTGTCGGCGACCACGGAGCTGGTGGGCAGCTGGTTGGGCGCGGCGCTGGCCACGCACGCCTTGCGGCCGTAGTAGGGCACGCCGAGGATCACCTTCGACGCCGGCACCTTGGCGACGTACTGGCTGACCGTGTTGCGGTCGTTGTAGTAGTAGCCGGCCAGCGGCGCCGTGGGCCCGAGGCACAAGCTCGAGCAGCTGGTCGGCGTCCGCGACCAGTTGGAGTACTCGAGGTCGTAGGCCATGACGAAGAAGGAATCGGCGAATCGGTTCAGGGTGGGGACGTCGAAGAAGCCCGCCCCGTCGACGGCGGCGCTGGCGTAGGTGTCGACCGAGAGGTAGGAGCCGGCCGGAAGCGCCGAGCGCATCGAGGCCGCTACGTTGGACATCATGTGCCGCGCCCAGGACGAGTCGCCGGTGCCACAACGGCCGTTGAGGCCTTCGTAGTCGAGGTTGACGCCGTCGACGCCCTTGGCCCTGACCTGGGCCGCGATCGCGCTGACCGTGGTCGAGTAGTGCGAGAGGGCGGCGCACATGTGCGGGGTGCCGGCGCTGAAGTCCTGCATGACGACGGTGAGGACGACCTTGGTGCCGGTGGAGTGGGCAGTGGCCAGGAGGTCGGTGAGCTGGCTCGAGTTCCAGACGGTCCAGCCCTGGTCGGAGGCGATGGTGCCGTTGTCGTTGACGTGGAGGCCGAAGTAGGCGACGGTGGTGACCAGGGAGAAGTCCCAGCTGGGATAGCCGACCGTGGGGTCGCTGAGGCTGCTGGCGAGCGCAAAGCCGAAGATCTCGCGCTGGGGGCCGGCCGAACCTCCGATACGGCCCGTCACCCCTGAAGCGGCCGCGTGCTTGGGTGTGGCTGTTGTCAGGGGGTGAGCTTGGGCGCTCGCCCCGACCGGCACGGCGCCGGCGAGCAGCGAGCAAAGCAGGGCTAAGGCGTAATGCCTGATTCGTTGCAGGGACATTGGCGGGTCCGGGCAAGGGACTCTACAGGTCCGCGGAGGGGTGAGTCAAACAACAACCGAGACAGAAATAAGAGCGGGCCCGATGGGGCCCGCTCCTTATTGACTTAACTACTGGTCGATTACGCTCCGGCTACACCCGTCCAGGTCCACATCGCGTTGTTCAAACCGCGACCGTAGATCGTGATGGTGCCGCTGTTGCAAGTGGCGCCGAGGTCCGAGGTCCAGGCGCTTCCGCTTGGAGCCACGGCTGCCCAAGCGGTCCATGTCCCTCCAGAGTTAATGGTGTGCGATTCCCAAAGGGTGCTGTCCTTGGCCACCACGAAGACGTTGGCGTGTGTGCGCCCCACGGTGCAGGACGCGCCCGCGACTGCCGAGTCGCTGATGCCGCCATTTGAGAGGAAGGGTGCCCAAGTTGTCCCATCGGTGGTTGATGTGTACCAGATTGCGTTATTGCCGCCGCGGACAAAGGCGAACATGGAGGTGCCAAGCACGATGCCGGTCGGAGACGAGGTGATGATGCCCCCGATCGAGGTCCAGGCACCCCAGTTCGTACCACTGGTTCCAGTCCGCTTCTTGTACCAGAGAGCCGAGTCGCCACCACGGGCGAACAGGTATGTGTTGCCACCAAAGTTAGTTGCGTCCACGCCGGCGGTAACAACTCCACCGAGCGAAGCCCAAGCACCCCAGGTACCCGCGACCTCTTGTCGATACCAGACGGCGCTGTCGGCTCCCCGAGCGTAAACCTCCATGTTTGTCGAGTTGGTCCAGGTCGAACCGGGACGCTGCAAAACAACGCCTCCGAGGGTGGTCCACCCGCTGAACGCGCCACCGCTGACGTCGCTCGTCCACATTGCGTTGTCAGCACCGACGACAAAGACGTCCGTGCGGCTGCCCGACGGCGGGTTCACTGAAGGTCCGGAGTGAAGAAGTCCGCCGTAGCTGTACCCGTAACCCGCCAAAAGCGCGGCGAGCGGGGCGGCTGGAAGCAGAGCGGCGATCGCCAGGATGGCCGTCACTACTCCCGCCGGAAGCAGCTTCCGGAGTACCGTCCGTCTAGTCATTGGCGAGTCCTCCATTCAAAAACCTGAACTGGATCCACCGGCACCAGCGGAAGCCTATGGCCCCCAGGACACCACTGCCCCTCCCATTGGATGCAAGTAAGTTTGTTGCGAATATGTAACACGGCCCGATAGGCAGGTCAAGTACAGAGTTATCCGTAGAATCACACAACCCTTAACGCCTTTAACAGTCCAAGCTGAAGCCCTAACAGGCCCGCCGCCAGACAACCTTTCTTGACAAACTGGGCCGACGATGTCACTCTCCCAAGACTTAAGATCGCCGGCTACAAACAGGGGTTTGGAGGGATTGCCCGCTATCACTTCGACAACGCGTCCCTCGGAGCGGATCCGCGCATGAGAATTCTGATCACTGGTGGGGCTGGCTACGTTGGCTCCGTGCTGGCTCGGATCCTAGTCGAACGTGGTGACCAGGTCAGGGTCGTCGATTGCGGATTTTTTGGGCTTGACCACGTAGACCGCCGGGCTGAGGTCATCAACGGCAACATTCTCGAGCCGGACACCGCCTGGTTCACTGGCGTCGAGGCTGTTGTTCATCTGGCGGGACTGTCGAATGATCCGATGGCAGCCTTCAGCCCAAGCCTTAACTACATGTTGAACGCCGGTGGCGCCGCGATAGTCGCCCAAGCAGCCAAGGAAGCTGGGATTTCTCGATTTGTCTTCGGGTCGACGTGTTCTGTTTACGGCATCGACGACAGCGGTCCACTCGACGAGGACCATCCGACCAATCCGCCATTTCCGTATGCAATTTCGAAGCTCATGGCCGAGCGAATGCTGTCCTGCCTGGCCGACGACCGATTCCGGCCCATCATCCTCCGCAAGGGAACAGTCATAGGGTGGAGTCCGCGCATGAGATTCGATCTCGTGGCCAATACGATGATCAAGACTGCACTCACCGAGGGGAGCCTATGGCGCCCGCTTATCGATGTAGAGGACGCGGCCAATGCCTACGTACGGTCAATCGATGCGTCGCCGACTGTGAGTGGGACGTTCAACATTTCCGGCGGGAACTACACGCTGCATGAGTTGGCGGACGTCGTAGCGGGGAGCTTGAAAGATCGGGGGCTCAACGTTTCGGTTCACGTGGAGCCGAAAAAGGACGTTCGCAGCTACCGCGTATCTACAACCAAGGCCGAGCGCTATCTGAACTTCGTCGCGCGGAAACTAATCGGGCAGACAGTGAGTGAAATAATCGAAAACGCGAGGTCATGGACATCCGCGGACTTTGAACAGGCTCGATACTACAACATTCGACAACTGGAGCACCTCGTCTCCACCGGCTCTCTAGGGCGAATCGGCGGCTTCAATCGGCCGAAGGAGCTGGCAGAGCCCATACACGCTCGATGAGGCCGATTGTCCTTATAGGCGCGAACGGTCAGCTCGGCTCCGACCTGG
>VBGO01000320.1 GCA_005882525.1 Chloroflexota bacterium | reverse complement strand
CTTTTCACGCACGAGCGGATGAAGAACATCCATGCCGCACCCGTCGCGCGATAGCCGGTCGCGCCGGCGGATCGCACCTCTGAGATCGAATGCCACGCCGAAGCCCTCGGCCAGATTCCGAACTTTGCCTCACCACGAACGCGCCAGCAGAGCTCGACATCCTCGAGCAGGGCGGATCGCCACCGCTCGTCGAACCGGTGACGCATCAGAAAATCCCGCCGGAAGCCCGCCAGGCAGGTTTTGAGCGCCGTCACCGGCTGGATGCCCTTCAAACGGCGCCAGTTCCGGCTGATGCGGTACTTGCCGACAAAGAAGATGTCGTAGTAGAGGATGTACGAAAGCCGGCTGTGCTCCATCTGCAGCTCGACGCCGCCGATGCCCGCATAGCCCGGATTGGCCTCGAAGGCACGCTCAAGCTCCTCGAGGCAATTGGTGGACAGCAGTACATCGTCATCCAGAAACACGATCACGTCGCCTGTCGCAAGACCGATGCCGGTGTTCCTCGCCGCCGAGACCCCGGCGATTTCGCTGCTGTGGACGTAGACGCACCGCCCGGCAAGACGAGCCGGCATGTCGGCACTCGCGCGTGCGTGAGTCTCGTCACCCTTGCTCTGGTCCACCACGATGAGTTGGTCCGGGAGACGCGTTTGCTCCCCGATGCTTGGCAGCAGCTTCGCGATATCCGCAGGCCGATTCCGCGTGGGGACGACGACAGAGATTCGCATCGAAGAGTTCTTATACCTGATCTGAAATTGGGATCAGGGCGAGCTGCGGGTAAGATCATCGGCCGAATGCGCCGGGTGAGCCTGATCGTGGCGCTGAACCTGCTGGCGGTCGCGTTCTACGCGCTGGTCGCCCTGCGCATGGGCTTCTTCTCTCATATGAGCGCGACCCTCTTCTCGAGTCCCGATTCGCACAGCTATCGGGACGTGGCCGACTGGCTGGTCGGTGGCGCCGCCAATCCGTTCCAGTCGCGCCACCGGCCTTTTCTCTACCCCCTGCTGCTGGGCGTCGCTGACGGCATCGGCGGCGCGGTCGGAGTGTGGGCCCTGAATGCGTTGCTCTGGTTTGGCGTGCTCAACGCAACGGCGCTTGCGACGTGGCGGATGACCGGCCGCATTGTGCTGGCCGCCATCGTCTTCCTGATCGTGGCCACCAACGTATCGCTGATCGTGCTCAGCTTCCAGGCGCTTACCGAATTGACGACAGCCTTTCTCGAGGCGGCATGGATACTTGGCCTTGCGATCAGTTCTATTCCCCCGAACAGGCCGCGGGAAATCGTGCTGGTTCTTCTTCCGCTCTCACTCCTGACAGTCGTCAAGCCCGGCTATCAGGTCTTGCTTCTGGGCGGGCTCGTCCTGCTCGCCGCGACCATCTGGAGAATGCGCAGGGGCCGGCTCGGACCAATCATTGCCGTCGCCGCCTGCTGCCTTCCCATCGCGTTCCAGGTCGCCCTCATGGCGACCGCAAACCACTTCATCGGCTTATCGTCGACCGGCGCCTACGAAATCAAGGACTACTACGTCAGCCAGGTGTACGCGATCGCCAACGGCTTGCCGAGCGACCTGACCGCCGCGCGCAGCCAGGTGGACGGCATGAGCAACGCCCAGGTGGCTGACTTTTTGCTGGCGCACCCGGGACTCGCCGCGCACACCTTGGTCTCGAACCTGCATCAGAACCTGGTCTCGGGTTCGAATTTCATTGACGTCGCGACGAATCCGACCCTGGCGGCTGCGGTCCAGCTCACCAACCGGGCATATCTCGTTTTGCATCTCATCTTCCTGCCCATCGTGGCTCTTGCCGTTTGGCGAAGTCGTGACGTGCGACTCGTGCTGCTATACGTCTTCACGGTCGTGGTGATCATTCTTCCGACCGTGATCGTCACGCAGGGAGACCGCTATTCCGTCATGGCGTTGCCTCTATGGGCGACCGCCTACGCACTCGCGCTCGCGCGCGTGTGGCCTAGCTTCCCTGTGCCGTTCCAGTCCAGAGGGCGTTATCGGGCCCCCGAGCAAACAGCTGGGTGACCGTACCGCCCGCCGGACATACCGCTGCCGGCCCCGAGGTCCAGTAACCGCCCACCAATTTCCAGCCCGACCACGCCGTGCCGTTGAAGCCCTGCTGCCAAAGCGTGCCGGTGCTGCCCTTGACGAACACGTCGAGATGTCCGGCGGCGCAGCTGCTCGCGGCCGGGCCGGCGGTCAGGATCCCGCCCAGCGAATCCCAGGCACTCCACGCGCTGGTGCCGTCGCCTGACCGATGCCAGAGCGCGCCATCGGTGCCGCGCACAAAGGCGTCCAGACGGCCGGTGCCTCCAGCGACCACGCTAGGGTTGGAGCCGGCCACACCGCCCATGGAGTCCCAGGCGCTCCAGCCACTGCCATTCCACGAGCGATGCCAGAGACCGTTGTTGTTGGTTCCGGCGACAACGACGTCCAGCCGGGTCGCCCCCCACGAGGCGGCCGCGGGCGCCGTGGTGGCAACACCACCCACACTGTCCCATACGCTCCAAGAGG
Source organism: Chloroflexota bacterium (assembly GCA_005882525.1). Classification (GTDB taxonomy): domain Bacteria; phylum Chloroflexota; class Dormibacteria; order CF-121; family CF-121; genus CF-13. Next base: position 1,222 of record VBGO01000320.1, on the reverse strand, counting down.
TCCCGTTGAACGAGCGGTGCCACACGGCGTTGTCGGTACCGCGGACGAATACGTCAATCCGATTGGTGGTGCCCGAGACCGCGGCGGGGTCAGACGTCAGGACTCCCCCGAGCGATTCCCAGCCGCCCCAGTTGGTGCCGTCCCAATGACGGTGCCACAGCGCGTTGTCGGTGCCGCGCGCGAAGATGTCGGCGGTGTTGGCGCCCCACGATGACGCAGCCGGACTCGAGGTGAGACTTCCGCTCAGCGAGTTCCAGCCCGCGGGCTCGAGCCTGAACGGACCCACCGTGAACGACCACGTGTATGGCAGTCCATTGACCGTGAGCGCCACCACGTAATTCACGCCGCTCTGGAGAGGCTGCCTCGGGACCACGATCACGCCGCCTCGACCGACCAGGTAGCTGCCGACGGCAGCGTTGGACGAATCGATGATGCAGTGTTCGAGCGCGACACCGTTACCGGTGAAGGAGTGGACGGGACCAGCCGTGGTGCTCACGTTTCCGCCAACTTCGATGAAGACGGGCAGCCCGCTCGGCATGCTGTAGCCGGAACAAGCCTGCAGCGGGTCCGGGAATTCGTTGCCGCTGTACGAGGTCAGCGGCTCAGAAGAGCCGTTGGCGGGCCACATGACGGGGAATGTTCCGCCTGTGAAAGGGTTGCCGCGGATGACATCCACCGCTGCTCCCATCTGCCAGCCTGACTTCACTTCGCGATAAGAACCGAATCCTGTCGATGTGAGTCGCGGGTCCATCAGGCCCATCGAATGGAACGGCGCTCCCATCCACCAATCAATGGCTTGCTCGTCCGGCGTGCTGGTGGTCGAGCTCACGTAGATGTTGCTGTCTTTGGCCGCCGTATCACCCGCGGACGTGTAGTAGGGAACGCCGGCGGTCTCGTAATGCGTGACCAGGTCGTTCTTGACCATGTAGACGGCGTGGTTGTAATCGCCCGCGCTCCACGTGGTGTTCTCGCTCAGCGCGGACAGACCGGTTGTCGTCCGCCATGTGTTCAAGCGGTCCAGCCAACCGGTGCCGGCAGTCAGCTTCGTTGCGATGTGAGCTTGGAAGAGTGATGTCGACTGCAGGGCGGGAACGACCCCAAGGAGCACAGCCGCGGTGAGCGCCACCGCGAAGCGCCGGCTTGACGCCGAGCGAAAGCGAGCACTCCCCGACCCCGCCAGGGCGTGAGTCATTCTGGCCGGCACCCAGTCGACAACGTCAAG
>VBGO01000319.1 GCA_005882525.1 Chloroflexota bacterium | reverse complement strand
CTGCTCGATCCCCAGGTCACCCTGGGCCACGCCATCAAGCACAGTAACCTCGGCGTCGATTTCATCCCGTCGAACATCGAGCTCTCCGGCGCCGAGATCCAGCTGGTATCCGAGATGGGCCGCGAGACATTCCTCAAAGACAAGCTCGCACCCGGTCAGGACGACTACGACTTCATGGTGATCGACTGCCCGCCGTCGCTCGGGTTGCTCTGCGTGAATGCGCTGGTGGCCGCGGACGAAGTGGTCATCCCGCTGCAATGCGAGTACTTCGGGATGAAGGGCATGCAGCTGCTGCACAACACCATCGAGCGGGTGCGCGCCAAGCTCAACCCGAAGCTCCGGATCAGCGGCATCCTGGCCACCATCCACAAGTCCAGGACGCTGCACTCGCAGGAAGTGCTGGAGCTGGTGCGTGAGCGCTACGGCGACGTCGTCTTCGACGTCGTGATCAAGGACAGCATCCGGTTTGCGGAGACCCCGCTGGCCGGCATGTCGATCCTCCAGTATGCGGGCAGCTCCGAGGGAGCCAACGCGTACCGCGCCCTGGCCAAAGCGGTCATCAAGCGCGCACCGGCTCCTCCGGTGGAGGCCCCCAAGCAGCCCGTTGCCTCTCGTGTTTAAGCGGGTTTCGCTGGAGGGGTCAGCTGAGCTTTTTCGGGAGACCGCGAGGACACCGGAGGTCCTTGCCGAGACCGACCCGGAGCCGATTCACGCGCCCATTCACCATCTGCCAATCCATCGCGAGATCCACGGCGAGAGCCTCACCTACTTCGAGTACCGGCTGACAGAGCCGCAAGTGCAGGCCTTGATCGACGCCGTCCAGAAGATCAAGTACCCGCACAATCTGAAGAACACGTCGAAGCTCAGCATGGAAGAATTCGAGCGCATGGAGGCGCTCCGCCAGGTCCTACTCGACGGCCTGCGGTAGTCGCTCTTCCTCCGCGCGCTGGGAGGTCGCCACGTCCCATCGGCGCGCCATCTGTTGCGCCCGGTACAGCGTGGCATAGAGGCCGGGGGCATCGACCAGGTCGTCGTGGCGGCCACGCTGGACGACCCGCCCCTTGTCGAGGACCACGATCTCGGTTGCCTGCCGGATGGTCGACAGCCGGTGCGCGATGACGAGCACGGTCCGCTCGGCGACCAGCCGGGCCAGCGCCGCCTGGATCAGGTGTTCGGCTTCCGGGTCCACCGATGAGGTCGCCTCGTCCAGGATCAGGATCGGCGCGTCGCGCAGCAGCGCTCGAGCGATGGAGATCCGCTGCTTCTGCCCGCCGGACAGCCGGACGCCGCGCTCGCCGATGACCGTGTCGTAGCCCTTCGGCAACTCTTCCACGAACTCGTGGGCATCGGCCGCGCGCGCGGCCGCCTCCACCTGGGTGTCGGTCGCCTCCGGGTTTCCGATCTTGATGTTGGCGCTCACCGTGTCGTTGAAGAGAAAGACGTCCTGCAAGACCAGCCCAATCGAGCGATGGACGTAATCGAGCGGCAGCTCGCGGAGATCGACGCCGCCGAGCCGGACCGCTCCCTGTTGCGGGTCCCAGAAGCGGGCGATCAGGTTGGCCACTGTCGTCTTGCCGGCGCCACTCGGACCAACCAGGGCCAGCACCGAACCCTCGGTCAGCTCGATCGAGATATCGTGCAGCACCGGTCGGCCGGGCTCGTAGGCGAAGGTCACATGGTCGAGCGCGATGTCGTAGGCGGCGCGCTCCGGGATCCGCGCCGTAGGCGATTCGGCAACCTCGACCGGCGCGTTGAGGATCTCGAAGATCCGGTCGGTGGCGGCCTCCGCGTTGCGGAAGCCCTCCAGCTGCCGGTTCAGTTCAGTGACCGGACGGTAGAGCTGGGTGGTGAGGAAGACGAAGAGCACCAGGTCGGGGATGCTCAGCTGCTCGGCGTGCGCCATCAGGCCGCCGACGAGCAGCACCAGGGCGACCGGGATGGCGGCCATCCATTCGACGCCGGCGAAGTACCAGGTATGGATCAGGTTGGCCTGGGTCGCGGCTTTCTTCAACGCCTCGCTGCGCTCGTCGATCGCGCGCCGCGCATGACCGAGCGCCGCGAACGCCTTCAGCACCCCAACCCCCTGGATGTGATCGATGATGATCCCGTTTAGCCGGCCCAACTCATCGCGGTAGCGCATGAAGGCCTGATAGGCGGACCGCCGGAAGGCCACCAGGATGAGCAGGATCAGGGCGAGCGGGGCGAGCGCCACCAGCGCCAGTTGCCAGTTGACGGCCAGCATCAGAATGCCGAGCAGGAACGGAACCGTGGCGGCGCTGATCAGCTGGATCCCGGCGTGCGCGGTGAAGAACTCGATGGTCTCGACGTCGCCGATCACCTTGGCCGCGATCGTGCCCGACTGTTGGCGGGTGTGAAACCCCATCGAAAGCCGCTGCAGCTGCTCGTAGATTCGCATCCGCAGGTCGTGCAGGACCTCAAAGGCGGCGATATGCCCGAATCCACCCTCCAGGTAGCGGGTGACGGCCATCAGTGCCGTTGCGGCCACCATGGCCAGGCCCAGCCAGACGAGGGTACTGGCCGGCGACGGGTGGGCCAGCACGGTCAGCATCTGCCGGATGATCAACGCCGGCAGGACGCTGAGCGCGGTATAGAGCACCGATCCCAGGACAGCGATCGAGAGCAGACCGCGATGGCCACGCGTGATCGCCAGCATGCGCGAGAGAAACGTCATGAGCAGGCCATTTTATTTCGTTTCCCGCCACCCTTGTGGGAGAGGGTTAGGGTGGGGGGTCCGCTCACGAGCGAACCGTCGACGTCGCCCCGACCCGCTGAGCGATCAGCGCGTGCAGCGCCTGCACCAGCCGGGGGTCGGCGTTGAGCATCGGCGTGCGCCGCAGCTCGATCCCCAGCGCCTCGGCTCTCTCCTTCGCCTCGATGTCGATGTCATAGAAGATCTCGAGGTGGTCGGCGATGAAGCCGATCGAGGCGACCAGAACGGCGCGATGCCCCTGCGCCGCCAGCTCCTCGAGGGTGTCGACCAGGTCCGGCCCGAGCCACCGCTCACCGGTGTGGCTCTGACTCTGATACGAGAAGCGCCACTGCTCGATACCCGCCCGCTGCGCGACCAGCGCCGACGTGCGCAGGAGCTGCGACTCGTACGGATCGCCTTCGTCGAGGATCCGGGCCGGCAGGCTGTGCGCCGTGAACACCGCCACCACGTCCTCGGGTGCAAAACTCCGCCCGAACGGCGCGCACATCCTCAGCGACCGCTTGCAGGTAGCCGTCCACCTCGTGCCAGCTCTCGACGAAGTCGAGGCCGGCGGACGGCCCCGCGCCATCGCGCACGGCTCGGGCGGCCGCGAGCGCCATTTCGACCTGGCGCCGGTATCCACCGGTGCTGATCTTCGAGAAATGCGGTGCCAGCACGATCGCGATCAGCCGGTCCGCGCCGCTGTCGACCACCTCGTTGATCGCGCTGACGATCCGCGGCGTCCAGTGCTTCATCCCCAGGTGAACGGTGTAGATCTCGTCGTTGGGGGGATCGAGGTTGAGCAGACGTTCGAGCTGGCGCGCGAGCTCCAGCGACACGGCGAGCAGCGGGGTCGGCACCCCAACCCGCCGGTAGCGCGCCGTCAACTCCTCGGGCGCCTCCCTGGATGGCGTGCGTCCGCCACGGATATCGGTGAAGTACGCCTCCACGTCCTCGAGGCGGTTCGGACTGCCATACGCCAACAGCAGGATGGCGGTGTGCTTAGGCGGCATGGACGAACTCCACCAGCCGCTGCAGATTTTCGACCGGGCTGGCCGGTAGAACGCCGTGCCCCAGATTGAAGATGTGTCCCGGGCGGCCGCCGGCCGCCTCGGTGACGCGGCGAGCACCATCCTCGATCAAGGGCCAGGGTGCCAGGAGCACGGCGGGGCCAAGGTTTCCCTGGATCCCGCGGTCGTACCCGATCACCCCCCAGGCCTCCCCCAGGTCGACCCGCCAGTCCACGCCGATCACGTCGCCGCCCGCCTCGCGCATCAATGACAGGATCCCGGCGGTGCCGGTGCCGAAATGGATCGAGGGCGAATCCGCGCGCCGCAGGCCCTTGAAGATGCCGGCCACGTGCGGCTGCACGTAGCGACGATAGTCGGCCGGCGAGAGGCAGCCAACCCAGCTATCGAACAGCTGCACCAGCTGGGCGCCAGCGTCGATCTGGGCGAGCAGGTAGTCGAGCACTAACCTGGAAAGCCGCGTCATCAGGGCGTCCCAGAGGGCAGGCTCCGTGTACATCATGGTCTTGGTAATCAAGAACTCCCGCGAGGGCTTGCCTTCAATCAGGTAGCCTGCCAGCGTGAAGGGCGCCCCCGCGAAGCCGATCATTGCAACGGACGAATCGAGCTCACGGCGCAGCAGCTTGATGGTCTCCAGCACGAACGGGACGGCCTC
>VBGO01000318.1 GCA_005882525.1 Chloroflexota bacterium | reverse complement strand
GGCGATAGCGTCTGGGACCTGCTGGCCGCGCAGCGGGCGCGGTCGCTGGGCGTCGGCCTGTTATCCGGCGGCTACGGCCGCGAGGAGCTGCAGCAGGCCGGCGCCTACCGCGTCTACGAGGATCCCCGCGACCTGCTCGAGCACCTGGACGAAGTCGGCGTGCGAGAGTCGCCCGGCTGAGCGAGCCACCCTTGACGGCGCCGGCGAAGCGGGAGGTTCCGCGGGTCCTGTACCTCGGACCGTTCGCGACCATGGCCGACCGGTTCGCGGTGGCGCCCCTGCTGATCCCGATCGCGGCGAGTTTTCACCTGTCGCTCGCCGCCGTCTCGGGAGCGGCGAGCCTCTACTATCTTGCCTACGGTCTGATGCCGCCCCTGTATGGTGTGCTGTCGGATCGCTTCGGGCGGGTGCGCGTCATCAGGACCGCGCTTGCCGGTGTCGCGGTCGCCGACCTGCTGTCGGCCCTCTCCCCGAACCTCACCGCACTGCTGGTGGCCCGCTTCGCCACCGGGGCGATTGCCTGCGGCGTCTTTCCTACGACGCTGGTCTACCTTGCGGATCGCTTCCCCTTCAAGGTCCGGCAGCAGGCCATCACGAACGTACTGGTCTTCGTGGCCCTTGGCACCACGGCCGGCACGCTCGGCGCCGGCTTGACGGCGCACCTGCTCGGCTGGCGGTACTTTTTCCTCATCCCCGGCGGCATCGCGCTGGCGGTCGCGTTTGGCCTTCGCGGAGTCCCCGAGTCGTTGGTCACCCGGTCGAGCCAGAACCCCCTTCGGCAGGTAGCCGGTGTCTTGCGCCACGGCTGGGCGCTGCTCTTGCTGGCGCTCTCGGTGCTCGTGGGCGCCGTGATGTTCGGTTTCGTCACCTATCTGGCGCCCGCGCTCGAGGCCAACGGCCAGAGCCCCGCCATCGCCGGGACGGTCGTCGCGACCTACGGCCTATCCGTTCTCGTCTGCACTCGTGTGTTCGGTTACATCGCGCGGCGCACCCCGGCCGCGCTCATCCTCGCCGGTGGCGCCGCCATGCTGGTGCTCGGGTATCTGATTGCCGGTGCGGCCCAGAGTGTCGCGGCCATTCTGACGGCGAGCATCCTCGCGGGGGGCGCCTACACCTTCATGCAGTCGACCTTCCAGACCTGGGCCACCGACATCGTGCCCGAGGCTCGGGGCACGGCGACCTCCCTGTTCGCGACCGCGATCTTCGCGGGCGCCGCGCTGGCGACCGCAGGCGCAGCCGGCCTGGCCAGCGCCAACCGCTACTCGAGCCTCTTCGTGATCGCGGCCATCGTCACGCTCCCGGTGTTGATCGCCGGCAGTCTGGCGCGCTGGCGATACCCTGGATCCGACGCGATCAATGATGCGCAGCGCAGCCCGATCGGCTGAAGCCGATCCCGCATCCGGGTAGGCTCATTCCCGAATGTTGAACTTTCTGGCCCGCAATCTTGACAGCCTGCTGGCCACGTATGGCTACCTCGCGGTGTTCGTGTTCGTCGGCGTCGAGAGCATCGGCATCCCGGTCCCGGGAGAAACGATGCTGGTAACCGCCGCCATCTATGCCGGGACGACGGGCCGGCTCTCGATCTTCTGGGTCGTCGTCGCCTCGGCGGCGGGTGCGATCGTGGGCGACAACATCGGCTACGTCATCGGCCGCACCGGCGGCTACCGCCTGGTGAAACGGTACGGACGCTACATCCGGCTGGAGGAGAACCGGCTGCGGCTCGGCCAGTACCTCTTCCAGAAGCACGGCCCCAAAGTCGTCTTCTTTGGGCGATTCATTTCGGTGCTGCGCATCTTTGCCGCGTTCCTGGCCGGCGTGAACCGCATGCACTGGCGCCGCTTTCTGCTCTTCAATGCGTTGGGCGGCATCATCTGGTCGACGATCTACGGCGTGGCCGCCTACCTGCTCGGCCAGCAGTTGCTGCGACTGTCCGGTCGGGTGGACCTGGTGCTGGCAATTATCGGCGTCGCCGTGATCATCGCGGCCGTGGTCTTTCTTCGGCGAAACGAGGCGCGGCTGCAACGGGAAGCGGACGAGGCGCTGCCGCTCGAGGCGCCGCGCTAGCGAGGCCGGCGGCGCTCGGTGTCGAAGATCTTGGCCAGCAACTGCAGCAGCTGCTTCTGCTCGGTCGGCGTCAGCCGATCGAGGAAATTGGGTGGCTGAGCCAGCCGCTCTTCGAGCGACACCCGAAGGCGCTCGCCGTCAGGCGTCAGCGCCAGCAGCCGAAACCGCCGGTCCGAGGCGTCGGCGCGCCGCTCGATCAGGCCGCGCGACTCGAGCGAGTCAGCCAGGGCCGTGATATTGGAGGGATCGTAGTGAAGCCGGCGGGCCAGTTCGCGCTGCGACTGCGGCTGGGCCAGCTCCCGGACCAGCTTGCCCTGCGAAAGGGAGAGGCTGCACTCTGCCACCCGTGCCGTGAAATCGTCGCGGAGGCTGGCAAAGGCGTCGTCCCGGAGCAGCTTCCAGAGCGCTTCGGACGGCTTGCGCTCGGTCTTGATGGCCATGACGGGAATATACCCGCAAGATCCATGGTTTATACATCATGTGAATGGTTCAATGACCGAGACAAGCATTGGAGGCAGAGACATGGCGTTTGTTCCCTACTGGATGAATCCGGCAACAGCAAAGGAAGCGATCGAGGCAGGTCGGGCCATCGTCCTGGACGTGACGTCCCAGTTCATCGAAACCGCGGTCCGGGGCAAGATTCCCGGAGCGGTCTGGGTGTCACCCCGGGAGATCCTCAACCGCAATCGGCACGCCGCGGACCTGGTCAAGGACCTGCCCGGTCTCTCCCGTGACAAGACCATCATCGCTTACTGCACCTGCCCGGATGAGGAGGCAAGCGCTCGCCTGACCCGCGTCCTTCGGGACCAGGGCTACGACGCCTGGCTGCTCGATGGCGGGTTGCCGGCCTGGCGTGCGGCCGGGTACCCGATGGAATTGAACCAGGCCGCCTGACTCTCCGAACCCCACAACGGGTCATAATCAGGTGATGGCGAGGTCGGTGTGGTCGGGCACGATCAGCTTTGGCCTAGTCAGCGTTCCCGTCCGCCTCTATCCGGCGACGCGGCGGCAGGACGTGCGCTTCCACGAGATCGACCGGTCGAGCGGGCAGCGCATTCGCCACCAGAAGGTGATCGAAGCGCCCTGGTCGTCCGACCTTCCTGCCCCCGCCCCGACCTCCCCC
>VBGO01000322.1 GCA_005882525.1 Chloroflexota bacterium | reverse complement strand
GCTGGCGCGCACACCGGAAACGTCACCAGCGCCTCGATTAAGTTCGACCAGCCTCTCGACTGGGTCGCCTTCGGCGTCTGGCTGAGCCTTCTCGCGCATGCGCACGGGCGCCGTCTCCTGCGCATCAAGGGCGTCGTGCCCGCCGCCGGCCTCGGTTCGATCGCCATCAACGCCGTCCAGCACGCGCTCTACCCGCCCGAGCACCTCGACACGCCCGCGGTCCCGGCCAGGCTCGTCGTGATCGCGCAGGGTCTCAGCGCCGATTCCATCACCAGGTCGCTGCTGGCGTTCCAGCTCACCGCGTAGCGATCAAAAGGAGGTATACAGAAAGGAATGGAGGTCGTCGACCTAAGCTGCGATCTCGGCGAGAGCTACGGCAACTTCAAGGTCGGCAAGGACGAGGAGGTGATCCCTTTCATCGCCTCCGCGAGCGTGGGCTGCGGCTTCCACGGCGGCGACCCCAGCATTATGCGCAGCACCGTCGAGCTTGCCAAGGCGCACGGAGTCCGCGTCGGCGCGCATCCAGGCTTCCCGGATCTGCTTGGTTTCGGTCGCCGCTACATGACCGTGAGCTCAAGCGACATCACCAACTACGTGCTGTACCAGGTCGGCGCCTTCTCGGCCATGTGCAGGGCCTCGGGCATGGAGATGCAGCACGTCAAGCCTCACGGCGCCCTGAATGACATGGCAGCCGAGGACCGGCGTATGGCCATGGCCATCGTGGACGGGGTCGCGCTCTACGACCCGACCTTGGTGCTCTACACCACCTGGAATTCCGAGGTGCGCCACGTGGCCATGGAGAAGGGCATTCCGCTCGCGCTCGAGGTCTACGCGGATCGCGGCATCGAGGACAACGGCATCGAGATCCCCGGCCACAATCTCTCGATCCTGGGTGGGAGCGTGGAAGCTGCGATCCACCGCGTCGTGATGGCACTTACCTCTGGCAAGCTGCAGACGAAGTCCGGTCGCCTGATCGATTGGATGGCGAACAGCGTTTGCTTTCACGGCGACTCTGCGGACACAATGAGCTTTGCCAGGGGCCTTCGCGCCGGCATCGAGGAGGCTGGCATCGTGGTGCGCGCCCCCGCGGACTGGGCGGCGACCGCGGCGGACTGACGCAGGTTGGAATCGAAGCGCCGGTGGTGCGGCGACCAGCACGTGACGCTGATGCTTGGCGATTCGGTCAACTTGAAGACCGTGCTGCGCGTCGTCGACGTCGACCACCGGCTCGTTGAGTCAGAGCTGTCCGGCTACATCGTCGAGACCACCCCGACGTGGGGCTCGATCCTCATCCATTTCGACATCGATCGCATCAGTCCTGGCGACTTTGGCGAGCGACTCGATCAATTCATGGTCGGCGTGGAGGCGTCAGGCCCACTGACGCTCAACTCGCGGTTGGTCACCCTCCCGGTCCTGTATGCCGGGGCTGTGGGCCCAGACTTGGAGGTGGTGGCCGCGGCCAACGGCCTATCGACCGAGGAGACGATCCGCCGTCTCGCCGTCGGCACCCACTTCGTTGGCATGATCAGCTTCATCCCGGGGCAGGCCAACTGCATGTGGCTCGAACCGGAACTCGTTCTCACAGCGCCCAAGTACGCCCAGCCGAGGACGTACACGCCGGAGGGAACTGTCGGACTGGGCGGCTCGAGCATCGCCGTCTACTCGGTGGCGAGCCCGGGCGGATTTCAGATGGTGGGCCGCATGCCGGTTCCGACCTACAGCCCGCACCCGATCCTGCCCGCGTTTGAGTCGTCGCCGATTCTGTTGCGGGTCGGAGACCGGCTTCGGTTGAAGAGCATCGACCGCGACGAGTACGAGGCGATCGCCCAGGCTGTGCGCGAAGGCACGTACCGCTACGAGATCGAAGAATCCACGCTCACCGTCGACGTGGGAGTGCAGGTGATGAGCGGTGGCTCACCTTAGGGTCCTCAAACCGGGGTTGAGCTCGACGATCCAGGACCTGGGGCGCCGGCTCTGTCTCCAGATGGGCATTCCCACGGGTGGCGCCGCCGACCAGTACTCGCACCGGCTTGCCAACGCGGCCGTCGGCAACGACGCCTCGGCGGCAACGCTGGAGATGATGCTGCTCGGCGCCTCGTTCGAGGTGCTGCAGGGGTGCGAGGTCGCGGTCACCGGGGCCGACATGCGGCTCCAGGTCAATGGCGACGATTCCGAGATGGGCCGAGCAATCCCGGTGGCCGAGGGGGATGTGCTGTCCTTCTCGAAGGCGAGGCGCGGATGCTTCGGTTACCTCGCGATCCGCGGCGGGTTCGACGGTCCGGTCGCGCTGGGCAGCCGGTCGACCTATGTCGCTGGTCGCCTCGGCGGACACTTCGGGCGGGCGCTGCGACGGGACGACGTGCTCGACGTGCTCGAAGGCGGCGGCAGAAGTGGATTGGTGGCCGGGGCGGAGATGCTCGAGTGGCCACTGCGTCGAGAGTCAGTTCGCTTCGTACGCGGCCCGCAGCCGGAATACTTCACGGAAGGCGCGTATCGGGCATTCACGTCCGATCCCTACACCGTGTCCCCGCGAAGCAACCGGATGGCGCACCGGCTGACCGGGCCGGGTCTCGAGATCGAGCCGATACCGCGCACCGGCGACACGGGCAGCGGCCCGACCGACATCATCGAGGACGCCAACGCGATCGGCGCCATCCAGATCGCCGGTGGGATCGAGCCAATCTGCATGGGCCGCGACTGCCCGACCACCGGCGCTTACGCCAAGATCGGCTGCATCATCACGCCCGACGTCTCACGCGTGGCCCAGATGCAGCCAGGCGATTCGTTCAGGTTCGAAGAGGTGAACGTGAGCGAGGGTTACGAAATCACGCGCGAGGTGAACCGGATGGTGGGCTCGTTCAGCTCGTGAAGGGGCAAGACCGGCTCGATCTTGGCGATGTGCTCTCGGAGCGGATCGACTGGCGCTACAAATCGTTCCCTGCCCCAGCCCGAGCGCCTGCGCTCGGCGAGATCCGCGGCCAGAGCTGGAACGCCCTCGATGGAGATTTCGATCTTCCCGTGCTCGTGCTCAAGGAGAAGTCACTCGACCACAACATCGAGCTGATGGCCGCGTACTGCCTCGCGCACGGTGTGGAGCTGGCTCCGCATGCGAAGACTCCGGTCGCCCCGCAGATCGTGCAGAGACAGCTCTCCGCGGGCGCGTGGGGCTCATGGCGAACGAACTGCTCGGCGAATCCGCGCTAGCCTGGGTCGCGCGCGAGCTCGACTCCGACCCGGAGCTCGAGTTCGCCTGCTTGGTTGACAGCGAAGCGGGCGTGCGGTTGATGGATGGCGTCCTCGATCATGCCGGCGCCAAGCGCAAGCTGCAGGTCCTGCTCGAGCTTGGCGTCCCTGGGGGTCGGTGCGGGTGCCGGACGATAGACGAAGCGATCGAGGTCGGCCGCGCCGCCGCGGCCTCCAGACATCTGACCGTCGCTGGTGTCGAGACCTACGAGGCCATGATCGCAGGCGAGCTCAATGCTCGACTGAGCAGGATCGACGCGCTCATGGCTGATGTGCGCACGCTCGCAGGCGCCCTCGATGACGCAGGAGTGCTGACGCCAGAGCGTGAGCTGCTGATCACAGCAGGGGGGAGCCTCTTCTTCGACCGCGTGGTCGCCGGCTTGGCATCGGGCTGGACTCGCACAAGACCGGTGCGCGTCATCTTGCGCAGCGGCGCGTACGTGACACACGATGGGGACGACTACGAGGAGCTGTCGCCTCTCGCTGGGCGTTCGGAGGGAGGCCCTCGCCTGCAACAGGCGCTGGAGTTGTGGGCGCACGTTCTGTCCCGGCCGGAGCCGGAGCTCGTTGTCCTCGGCTTCGGCAAACGCGACGTGGCGCACGACCGCAGACTGCCGGTGCCCTTTGCGATCAGGAACGGCGACCGCAACAATCCGCTGGGCGCCGCCGAGCTGACTGTTTACGCCCTAAACGACCAGCACGCGCGGGCGCGAGTGCGGACGGAGCTGCCATTGGTGCCTGGCGATCGGGTGGGGTTCCACGTGTCGCACCCATGCACGACATTTGACAACTGGAGGCTCGTGCCCCTCGTCGACGACGAATACGCGGTTACGGGAGCGGTCCGGTGCTATCTGTGAATCGAATTGCCTCTGCGGCGTCTGAGCCCTTGACGAAGCCGTCAGGCTGTCAATAAGCTTCGATGTAGGCTATCTGTCGACAGTCGACACAGGAGGGGGACGGTGGGCAGGCTACTCGAAACAAGATTCAACGCTGGCAAGCGGCAGTCGGTGCGCGTAGTCGGCGGTGACGGTGTTCGCTTCGAGCTCGACGACGGCCGGCGCGTCATCGATGGCAGCAACACAGGCGGCCCGCTCGGTCACCGCCACCCCGACCTCGTCGAGGCCGTCCGCAAGGCGGCGAACAACCCGGTCGTCAACGAAGGCTGGCTGTGGGCGGAGCGCGAGGAAGCGGCCCGTGAGCTGTTCGACATCGCATTCAAGGGTGAGGAGTCATGGGTGGGGGCCGTTCGCTTCTTTCTGAGCGGCAGCGAGGCGAACGATCTCGCGCTGTCTCTAAGCCAGGCGATAACCGGGCGCTCAGCCATAGCGACGCGCGAACGCGCCTATCACGGGATGACCGGGCTGTCGCGCGACGTGACGGTGCAGCCCCACTGGCACGGTGGGCTCGCCATCCACAGCGGCGGAACCATGCCCGTTCCGCGGACTGCGGAGGTCAAGGTTCTCCCT
>VBGO01000321.1 GCA_005882525.1 Chloroflexota bacterium | reverse complement strand
ACTAAACAGGTGCGGAAGAGCATTTCCTTACCGTATCTCGGCGGAGAGGAAATCACCGAGAAGATGGAAGGAAACGGTGCTATTGAACTTGGAGCCCACGCCCGGATTCGAACCGGGGACCTTTTCCTTACCAAGAATGCGCTCTGCCAGTCGACGCCCAAATTTTTGATCTCAATCACACCTCTTCCTGACGCAATACATGTCTAGATGCCATGTTCCTTACGGCGAGCGAAGTTCTCCGCAATCTGCCGCGAAGTTGGCCTCAAATTGTGGCCGCGTATCCGGTCCCAAAAGCAGCGCCATCGCAACGTGACCGCGGGGCGTGAGACTGGTCAGGTCCAGCCGATATCGCGCCGTCGGAGTCCACCCAGCCCGGCGAGGGTCAAGGCAGCGGCGAGGGTGGAGATCACGAAAAGCGGCAGGAGCGTCAGGCTCGCAGCGGGCAGCTGGGGCACGCGCTCGAAAGGCGAGAGGTTCTGAAGCCAACTGGGAAGATGCAGGACCGCACCGAGGAATCCGACGACGACACAGACGGCGAGGATCGCCCATGACACGCCGACCCAGCGTGGCACGAGCCCAACGAAGGCGATCGTGAGTCCGACCATCAGCCACATGGGCGGCGCGTAGACCAAGGCGGCGCCGAGCAGGCGGGGAACGCTTCTAAAATCACCGCCCGCGAAGCCATAGGTCAGACCGGTTGCCAGACCGGCGACGCCGAGCAAGATGACGCTTCCCGCGAAAGCCACGGTGAGGTGACTCGCCGCCCACCGCGTGCGCGAGATCGGCGTCGCCAGCACCGACTCGGCGCGCATCGACGTCTCCTCGCTGCGCAACCGAAGGGCAGACTGAATGGCGAAACCCGTGGCGACGAGCGCCATGAGGCGAAAGGAGGCGGCGAAGTAGGAGTCCGTGAGGCTCGCACCCCCGGCGCCGGCCAGGATTTCCGCAAGCGCCTTGTTCTGGCCGATGAACGTGTCGACTGTTGGCCCGATCCAGCCGTAGGCGATACCGGCAACCAGGACTCCGACGGCCCATCCGAACAGGACGCCCCGTTGCAGGCGGATGGCCAGTCCGAAGGGATGCCCGAGGCTCCGCGCGGCGGTCGGCTTTCCTAGCCGGGCTGCCACCAGCCCTGCGCCCAGATCGCGCCGGGCGGCCACGGCCATGGCGGCGGCCACCAGGACTGCGGTCGCCGCGAGCATCAGCAGGAAAGGCCACCACCGTTCACCCGCGAACGGACGCGCCTTCTGGGCCCATCCGATCGGGGAGAACCACGAGGCGGTTCCGTCGCCGATGTCGCCCACAGCGCGCAGCACGAACGCCGCCCCGAGCACTCCCCCTACGGTGCCGTAAACGACGCGGGTGTTCTCGGTGACCTGGGCCACGAGGAGAGCAACCCCGGCGAAGAAGAGCCCAATCAGGATGAACGACACACCAAACACGATCGACCCGACCGCGGGGAGGCCCTGGGTAAGGAGGACTGCGATTGTGAGCAATCCGACGGCGATGCTCATGGCTGCCACCGTGAGCGTCGCCGCGGCGGCGGGCGCATGGCTCCCGACCGGCAGGGAGCGTACGAGTTCCAGGCGGCCGGCCTCCTCCTCGCCCCGCGTGAGCCGGCCGACCATGAACAGGCTCATGAGGGCCACCAGTACCATCCCCCCTGCGCCGAACTGAAACGCCACCTGCCCGCCGACGGTGTTCAGACCCTGGGCGGGGCCGTTGAAAGCGATGGCGGCGGCATTGTGCTGAGTGGCGGCGGCCGTCTGATCAAGGGCGGCCTGGCTCGGGAAGAGTCCCTTGGTGCCTGCTGCGGTGAACGCCGCCAGCACAACGATGGAGCCGATCCAGACCAGGATCCGGATGCGGTCGCGGCGCACGATGGAGCGAGCCAGCTCGAAGGTCCCGGTGAGCGCGGTCATCACCGCGGCGACGGTCTGGCGATGCGCTCGCCGTCGATGCGTTCAGGTTCCTTCGCCAGCTCGTCGCCGTAGTGCCGCAAGAACAGCTCCTCGAGCGTGGGCGGATGGCTGACCAGGCTGCGGACCCCGAGCTCGCCGAGCCGGCGCACCGCAACATCGAGATGATCGGTGTCGATCTCGAAGCGGACATGGGTACCGTCGATATCGAGGCCATGAACGCCGGCAAGATCCGCCAGGCCCTCCGCGGGCCGCTCGGTCTCAGCGGTGATCGACGTACGGGTAAGGTGCCTCAACTCATTGAGCGTGCCTCTCTCCACCACCCGCCCCAGCCTGATGATGCTCAGCCGGTCGCACAGCGCCTCGACCTCGGCCAGGATGTGGCTGGAAAGCAACACCGTTCGCCCCTCAGTTTTCACCTCGCGGATGCAGTCCTGGAATACGGCCTCCATCAGCGGGTCGAGTCCCGAGGTCGGTTCATCGAGGAGGAGCAGCTCGGCGTCAGACGCCAGGGCCGCCACCAATCCCACCTTCTGCCGATTCCCTTTCGAGTAGGACCGCGTCTTCTTGGTCGGGTCGAGCTGAAAACGTTCGAGAAGTGCATCGCGGCGCCGCGGATCAAGGTCGCCCCGCAGCCGGCCCAACATATCGATTACCTCGCCACCGGTGAAGTTCGGCCATAAACTGACCTCGCCGGGCACGTACGCCAATCGGCGATGCAACTCGACCGCATCACGCCACGGATCGCCCCCCAGCAACACGACCTTCCCGGCGTCGGCTCGCAGCAGCCCGAGCAGCACTCGAATGGTCGTGGTCTTGCCCGAGCCGTTCGGCCCGAGAAATCCATGGACCTCGCCGGATTCGACCAACAAGTCGAGGCCGTCGAGAGCGCGCGTCGATCCGAAGGTCTTTACAAGACCTGAAATGGAGATCGCGGGCGGCACGCGGCCATCATCGCACCAGCTCTAGGCAGATCGACCTAGGCGTTCCGCTCGCCACAGACGCAGGAAGCCGTCCGAAAAGGCGCGCGACTGCCCAACGGCAATCGTCCGCAGTTGTTCGTTCGCGAACGCGATCGATTCAGGCTGGTATCTGAACGGCTCGAGAGCAACTCCGATTCTCGCGTAAGCGCGTCGCATCAGCTCATGAGCAAGCATTAGGGAACCGGCAGCGTCGTCGGCGATGTTCGAATCCGTGCGCAACTCCTCCCACTGGGGCAGAGTCAGCGGTTTAGGTGAACGATGCGGCTCTCGCATGGACGCTTGCCAATGAGTTTCATTCCGACGAACCTCATACACCACTTCATTTGGATCCGTGGGGTCGCGTAATCCAGCCCAGTATGCAAACAGCTGCTTCGACCAGATGTCGATCTCTTCATTGAATTCCGGGCCACCAGGGTCCGGTACGAGATCAAGCAACCCCAGTCGCGAGATTGGCTTCTCGATCTGGCGCAGCACTCGCACCCCGTTTGCTG
>VBGO01000107.1 GCA_005882525.1 Chloroflexota bacterium | reverse complement strand
GCCGTGGGGCTGACCGCGCTCTTCTGGAGCCGGCCGCGCCGGACCATCGCCGGCTGGCTCGAGCGCCTGGCGCTGCCGGCCTCGATCCACGAGCGGCTCCATTTCGCCATCGAGGAGTTGGGCACCGGCAGCCGGCCCGTGCTGCTGGTGATGGCGACCCTGGTCGCGCGGGTCGCCACCGGGCTGCAGTATTTTGCCCTCTTTGCCGCCATCGACCAGCCGCTGTCGCTGGTGCAGGTCTGGTTTGCCCTGAGCATCCGGACCCTGCTTCTGGCGGTGCCGATCCAGGGCGTGGGCGGGCTGGGCACCATGCAGCTCTGGTGGACCGCCGGGCTGACCCTGCTCGGCTGGCCGGCGCAGGAGGCGATCGCCGCCAGCC
>VBGO01000106.1 GCA_005882525.1 Chloroflexota bacterium | reverse complement strand
GCACCACGACCGGTCGGGTCTCGGCCTCGACGGCTGCCACCGTTTCGGCAGCTTTCTGCCATCCCGCCGTCCCACCCCGCCGCCAGTCGACGTTCGGCTGCTCGAGCTCGACCGGATCGACCCGTGCCGCATGCCGTTCGACCGTCCCGATCACCGACTCGATCAGGGTATCGCCGAGATAGTGCGGCTGCAGGCCGAGGTCGAGCAGCTTCTGGTGCTTGGCGTTGTAGTAGTGCTCTTCGCGCTCCACCCGCGGGTTCGGCAGGTGGACGATGCTGGTCTTGAGCCCGTGGGCCGCCCGCGCATCGCGGACCTTGGCCGCCAGCGCCTTGACCGAGAACTGCTCGGTGAACTGGTTGAAGACGCGGTACTCGCCCCCGGCAGCAGGATGCTCGAGGGCCAGTCGCACGCAGGCCACCGTGTCCCGGATATCGAGGAAGCCGCGCGTCTGTCCACCCTTGCCATAGACGGTCAGTGGCAGGCCGAGCGCCGCCTGGATGCAAAAACGATTCAGCACGGTGCCCCAGATCGCGTCGTAGTCGAATCGGGTGGCCAGCCCGGGATGCATCGCCACCTCATCGGTGTGGTTCCCGTAGACCACGCCCTGGTGCAGGTCCGTGGCGCGCAGCCCCCAGATCCGGCAGGCGAATTGAATGTTGTGGCTGTCGTGCAGCTTGGACAGGTGATAGAAGCTGCCCGGCTGCATCGGGAAGGGGAGGCGATCCTCGCGCCCGTTGTGCTTGATGACGATGAATCCCTCTTCGATGTCGATGTTGGGCGTGCCGTACTCGCCCATAGTGCCGAGCTTAATGAGGTGCGCCCTGGGCGCATGGTCGCGCAGGGCAAACAGCAGATTGAGCGTGCCGACCAGGTTGTTGACCTGGGTCAGGGAGGCATGCGGGAGATCGATCATGGAGAATGGCGCGCTTCGCTGCTCCGCGAAGTGGATCAGCGCGTCGGGCTGGGTCTCCTTCACCAGGGCCGTGACCGCCCGGGCATCGCGCAGGTCCATCTTGCGCCAGCTGATCGTCCGGCCGGTCAACCGGTGCCAGAGGTCGACGCGCTGCTTCATCGGCTTGATCGGGATCAGGCTCTGGGTGCCGCACTCGCGGTCCCATCGCCGGCGCACCAGGCTGTCGATGCCGACAACGTCGTGCCCGGCCTGGGACAGGTGAAGCGCGGTCGCCCAGCCGAGGTAGCCGTCCACCCCCAGCACAACGACGGTCTTTTTGCTCACGCCGCGAGCCGGATGCTAGCCCTCAAAGATGAGAATTCGATGATAGGGAATACCAAAACTGGCAGCAGGCAAGCCTATAGTCCCAGTTCCTTCCGAGCGAGCTCGACGCCCGCCGTCATGTTGCGCAGCTTCTCGTAGGCGACTTTCCATGACCGCGTTCGCAGGCCGCAATCGGGTGTCACGTGAATACGCTTGGGATCGCCGAAGACCTTCACCGCGTAGAGCACCCGGTCGCGGACCAGCTCGGGCGACTCGATGAAGTCACTATGGATATCCAGAACGCCCAGCCCCAGGGCCGGCTTGTAGGGGAGGTCGCGGAACTTCTTGATCACCTGGTAGCCCGGCCGCGCCTCATCGGACGCGCCCAGCTCGCGGCTGTCGTAGTTGGCAAAGCCGACCGCGAACTGGCGGCATTGGGACATCCGTTCGATGGCAGGGAAAAACAGGTTGTAGTCCGAGAAGCACAGGTGGGTCGAGAAGGTCGCGTTCAAGCCCTCGACGCTGGCGTTGAAGCTGTCGACGAAGAGGTCGAGCTCGTCAGCCTCCGTGGAGGCGCCCGGCTCGTCGACCTGGATCCAGCGCGCACCGAGCGTGATCAAGGCTTCCAGGTTGGGCCGGATCAGGTTGCGGGCCACCTCGAGGACGAAGTCGCGACGGGCCGCCTTCTGCTTCCGGCGTCGATCGCCGGCCGGCGCGCGGAGGTCGGTATCGACGTCATAGCGCTCATCGAATGACCAGTCGGCGATCGTATAGGCGCCGGTCACCGGGATCTTGAGCTCGGCGTCGGCGACTGACACCAGGTACGAGAACTCGGCGTTATGGAATGGAGCCCGCAGCGAGATCGCTCCGACCACCGCGGCCTTGCTGTAGTACTTGTTGTCGAAGGCTCGGACGCTGCCGCGGCGTTCGAAACCGTTCGTGTGGGCGACCGCCCAGTCGTACATCTCGGTGCGTTGCTGCTCGCCGTCGTAAACCACGTCGAGGCCGGCGCTCTCCTCGAGCCGTAGCGCGTACAGGCTGGACCAGCGCTGGATCTCCGCCTTCTGCTCTTTGCCGAACGGGGCGTGGTGCAGCAAGTCAAGGAGTTTCTCGTACTCGGGAACGGTCAGTCGCTCGCCCCAGGAGCGCGCCTCGTCGAAGTCTTTTTCTGTCAGCGGCTGGCCCGCGTACGCCTTGACGCGCCAGCCCGGCTTGTCGAGGGAGCCGACCTCGTGGGTCAGCAGCGGCTTGTGATCGACGGCCACGCTCATACCGACACCAGCTCCTTGAGTTTGCGGGCCGCCTCACCCAGCCGCTGCACCTTCCGCTCGGCGACCACGGTCGGCAGGTACCCCAACTCGCAATTGGACGATATATAGAGGTTGCGCGGCCGAACCCGATCGGCCAGATGGCGGGCCACCTCGACCGTGTTGTCCACCGATTCGAGAACCGAGCTTCGGCCGTTGACGACCCCGGCGACCAGCCCCTTGTCCCAGCGGGAACCGAGCGCGTCGAGGTCGGTCTCGATCAGATCGACACCGATGGCATCGACCGGAAGGCCGAGCAGCCGAGCGACGTGTGGCCCGGCGTCACCAAAGTAGACGTGGAACGCCAGCGTCGCGTCGAGGTCACGATGCAGGATCTCGAGCGCGTCGTTCAGCGGCGCCCAGTCTTCGGAGCTGATGCCGACATAGCCTAGCCAGGGATCTTCCAGGTGGATCATCTGGGAGCCGGCGGCAACCGCGGCATCGATGGCCGGCCGCAGCACCCGCTCGGCCAGCGCAACCATCAGTTGATTGCGGTCCTGGTCGGTGCGGGCGGCGCGCGAGAACATGTACGGCGACGGTAGGGTCGTCACCCGCGGACGCGGGACCGAGGCATCCGGGACGACGCCATCCGGGTGCTCGAGCCTCGACAGCTTGCCCGAGAGCTCGGGCTCACGGAAGAACGTGTTGGTATCGAACCAGCGAACCAACGTGTGTGGCTTGGCGCCGAGCCCTTCCACCAGGGGCCGGAAGATGTCCTGCCATTTGAGGAGGCCGTCGGAGAAGACGTCCAGGCCAGCATCTTTCTGCACCTTGACGAAGGCGGCGAGGTCGTCGGCGAAGGCACGTTCGACCGCGTCGGCGCCGACCCGACCGCGGTCCATGCCGCGGGTCGCGGCGACCACCTGCTCCGAGCGCGGATAGATTCCGTGCTGGTACGCAAAAACGTTGATCTGGAAAGTTTAGACGAGGTGCGCCCGACGCCAGAGGCGGCACTATAATGCGCCTACTTCGGCCGCCGGGATGAGGGCACGCGTAACCGGCCACGTGGGCGGCGCGTTGAGAGGGGTCATGAAGGGGTTTGCGACCGGCTTGCTGGTGACCATCGCTGCGCTGGCGATCGCCGGCTGCGGGGGTGACAACACGACCCGCTTTGTGCAGGACACCGGCTCGCCGTCGCCCGGTCAGGCTTCGGCCAGCGCCTCGCCCTCGACCGGTTCCAGCGCTTCGCCGTCGAGCTCCTCGCTGCCGACCACGGCCGCGACGCCGATCGCCGGGGACCTGAAGATCATCATCGACAGCCCGGACGCCAACACCGCGATCGGCTCGCCGGTCGCCGTCTCCGGGACCGCCAGCGTCGACAAGGGCACGGTGGTCGCCGTCGTGTTGGATGCCGCCGGCACCGAGTTGGGCCGGGCCACGACGATCGCCTCCGCCGCCAAGCCGGACTTCGGGCACTTCGAGGTCAGCGTCAGCTTCTCGGGGGCGACATCGGGGGCCAAGGGCCAGATCAAGGTCTTCGGCGTCAGCCCTCGTGATGGCACGACGCCCACCAATTACTACTTCATCACTGTGAGGTTCGCCTAGCCACCGAGGCTGGAAAGGCCCGGTCGGCCCGTTACACGCGGTGATGGGCGACGCCGGCGTTTCGATTTCGATCGTCATCCCGACCCTGAACGCCGGTCGCGCCTTCGGCACGGTACTCCACCGGATCATGGGGCAAGGTCGGACGCCGCTCGAGATCATCTGCGCGGACCTCGGATCAACCGACGGCACCCGGCACATCGTGAGCCAGTTCCCGCTCGCGCGGGTCGTCGAGATCGCCGAGCCGGCCGGTCCGCGCAGCTGGAACCGGGCGATGGAGGAGTCCCGCGGCGAGGTCGTGGTCTTCCTCGAGCAGGACGCACTGCCCGCCAACGGCGACTGGCTGAGCCATCTCACGGCACCGTTCGAGGACCCATCGGTCGGCGGCGTTTACGGCCGGCAGGAAGTGTCGCTCGAGAGTGATCCCGTCTCGGGGTTTCGGCTGGCCCAGCGGTTCTGCCGGGAGCCGCACTGGCGGCGGATCCGGGTCGGCGACCCGGTCGCCTACAAGTCGCTGCCGTTCTCCATCGAGAATGCCGCCGTCCGGCGGTCCGTGTGGCGTGGAATTCATTTCAATGAGCACCTGCCGATCGGCGCCGACCGGGTCTGGGCTCGGCAGATCGTACTGGCCAGCTGCACGATTGCGTACGCGCCGGATGCGACGGTCGCCCGGGAGCTGCGCGGCAGCCTGAAGACGGCCTACCGGCTGGCGGTGCTGACGGGATACACCGACCAGCACTACGGGGACCCGGGCGGTACGCTCTGGCCGGATTCGCGGCACTTCGTTAAACGCGCCTTCTGGTACTTGGTGAAAGGGTTCGCCTGGGGCCAGCTCCCGTATCTGGCCCTGGAAGACGTGGTCCACCGGTATGGCTACCGGCTGGGCCGCCGGCTTGACCGGCTGAGCCCCCAACTTCGTGGGCGTTTCGCGCCGGAGACGGCCCGGCCGGATCGGCATGTGGTCGCCGACGACCAGGCGGCCTGAGCGGGACCAGCCTGCGCCGGCGACAAGCCTCGCCTGCTGCCGGCTCGACGACCAGATGCCTGGCTCCAGGGAACTTGCACAAATCTGAATAGTTGCGACAGACAGCTGTCGCAGCCATGGCGCAGGCTAAAACCATGGCCGCCGTAGCAGTTCAAGGGAAGCTCGGAAGTCGTCGTTTGCCGGCCGCCATGGACAACTTGCGCGCCGCCGTGCAGGAGGTGTCAGTCTCGGTCCGGGAGGCGGAGGCCGAGACGCTCGGCGAGGCGCTGATCCAGCTCAGGGAGGCCGGCATCGATCCCCTCGAGGCCGTGTTCGCGGATGGCGTTCGCCGCTTCGACAGATCCGGAGAGTTCCACACGGACGGGGCCCTCAGCATCATCGAGTGGCTCCGCTCGAGCTGCAAACTCTCAGGCGGCGCGGCCGCCGAACGGGTGGGCGTCGCGCGCCAGCTGGAGAAACTGCCGCAAACTCAGGCCGCCTTCGCGAGCGGACAGCTTGGATACCAGCACGTCGTGGTCATCGCCCGTGCGGCTGAGCACGTTGGCGTGGTGGCGGTGCGCAAAGAAGAAGCCAGCCTGCTGCAGGCAGCACAGACCATGGACCCGGGCCGCTTCACGAGCGTGGCCAAGAACTTCGAGCACCGGGTCGATGCCGCCGGCGCGCTGGCCGAGGCCAACCGGGCGTACCAGCGGCGCTATTTCCACATTGGCGAGCCCCAGGATGGCCTGGTCCGGCTCGATGGCTTGTTGGACGCCGAGGGCGGAGCGACCCTCCGGGCCGCGATGCAGCCGTTCATGAAGCCGATCAAAGATGATTCACGCACCTTCGGGCAGCGCTGCGCTGACGCGGTGGTCGAACTCGCGCGGCGGGGCTCAGGCGGCAAACGTGACGGCGCTGGCGGCAAGCAGGACGGATCGGGTCCGCGGCCGCAGCTGATCATCCGGGCAAGTGTCGACACCCTAGCCGGGACGCCTGGCGCGCCGGCCGGTGAGCTGGATGGCGGTGGGACGGTCCCCGCCGAGACGGTGCAACGGTATGCCTGCGACTCGGCGATTACGCGGATCACCGGCCAGGGCGAGCTGGACCACGAGCTCAGTCATGCCACCCGGACGATTCCCCCGTCGACGCGGCGCGCGCTCGAATCGCGGGATCGTCATTGTGTCTTCAAAGGCTGCAGTCGGCCGCCCATCTGGTGCGACGGGCATCACCTGGTCTGGTGGACCAAGGGCGGATCGACGACGCTACCCAACCTGGCTCTGCTGTGCCGGCCGCACCACCGAATGGTGCACGAAGAGGGATGGCACCTGGAGCGGCACAAAGATGGACGATTCACGGCAACGCCGCCGCCCCGGCGCCTGGTGCCCAGTGCCCGATCAGCCTGACTCAGGGCTGGCCACCACAAGGAGTCCAGCGGCAGCGCCGAGGGTTCGTGACCGCACGGCCGTGTTCTCGCGAACGACCCAGCAACAGGAAAGCTTGTTCGGCAGAATTGCCGGTACCTGCCAGGGACGCCCGTACGTGCCAGGGACGCCCACAGACGCGTTGCTATAATCCGCTCCAATTCCTCCCATGCGCGCCAACGCATCCGCGGGGTCGATGAGGCCCAATTCGCCGGAGCCGCGCGGGAGCGTGACGGTCGTCGTGCTGGCCGCCGGCAAGGGCGTGCGGATGAACTCGCGGATTCCCAAGGTCCTGCATCCGGTTGCCGGCCGGCCGATGCTGCTCTGGGCGATGGCGGCAGCCAGGGCGCTGGAGCCGGAGCGAACGCTGGTCGTCACCAACCCGGCCCAGGACGGCGTGCAGGCGGCGCTGAACGGCGAGGGCCAGACGGTCGCCCAACGTGAGCAGCTCGGGACGGGGCATGCGCTGGCCCAGGTCAGCGCTGCGCATCGGACCTCAGGCCCGGTCGTCGTGCTGTACGCGGACGCGCCGCTGCTGCGCCCCGAGACGCTGAAACATCTCGTCGCCGAGCACCGCAAGGCCAATGCTTCTGTCACGTTGCTGACGGCCAGCCTGGACGATCCCACGGGCTACGGCCGGATCGTCCGTAGCCGCAACGACGCCTTCCGGGACATCGTCGAAGAAAAAGACGCGTCGGACGAACAAAAACAAATTCGCGAAGTCAATTCCGGCGTCTATGTCTTCAACGGCCAGCTGCTGTGGCCGGCGCTGCAGAAACTCGAAAACAAAAACCGGGCCGGCGAGTATTACTTGACCGACATCGTGCGCCTGATAAAAGGCAAGCTCCAAACCGTCCCGGTGCACGATAGCGACGAGATCCTGGGCATCAACGACCGGCGGCAGCTAGCCCAGGCCGAGCGGGTGATGCGCCAGAGAATCCTGGACGGCTTGATGACCAACGGGGTCACAATCACAGATCCGAACAGCACGTTCATCGATGCCGACGTCTCGATCGGCCAGGACACCGTGATCCATCCGTTTACCACCATTACCGGCCAGAGCGTCATCGGCGAGGACTGCGTGATCGGGCCGATGACCCAACTGCGCGATTCCGCGGTTGGCCATGGCTGCCGGATCGAACGGTCGCATCTCGAGAAAACGAAAGTCGCCTCGAACGTCATGATCGGGCCGTTCAGCCGCCTGCGACCCGGGACCGAACTGGCCGATGGCGTTCACGTCGGCACGCATACCGAGATCAAGAACTCTCGGATCGGCCCCGCAAGTTCTGTCCCGCACTTTAGCTATTTAGGCGACGCCGTCGTGGGCGCCAACGTCAACATCGGCGCGGGCAGTATTACGGCCAATTGGGACGGCTACGAGAAGAACATGACGGAGATCGGCGACGGCGCCTATATCTCGTGCGACACGATCTTCGTCGCCCCGGTTCGCATCGGCAGCGACGCGACCACGGCCGCTGATACGGTAATAACAAAAGATGTCCCCGCTGGGAGCCTGGCCATCGGCCGGCCAGAAATAAAGATCGTCGAGGGGTACACGGCGCGACGCCGAAAGAAAAAGCAGGTGACACGGCCATAGCGCAGCCCAGCGTCGGGGAGCGACTGGCGGGGACCCGGGCGGCAGGGCCCGAAGGCGCGCCGCGGCAGCCGGGCGCGCTGAAGCTGCTCTCCGGTGACGCCAACCCTGAACTTAGCAAGAAAATTGCCAGTGCCCTGCATGAGCCGCTGGACGAGATGCGGATCACGCGGTTCGCCGACGGAGAGTACGACGTCAAGATCGCCCACAGCGTCCGCGGATCGGATGTCTTTCTGATCCAGCCGACCTGCCAGCCGGTCTCAGAGAACCTGATTCAATTGTTTGTTATTCTGGACGCGCTTCGGCGCGCGTCGGCGGGACGCATCACGGCCGTGATCCCGTACTACGGCTACGCGCGCAAAGAAAAGAAGACGCAGGCGCGCGATCCCATCTCAGCCAAACTCATGGCCGATATCATCACGCTGGCCGGCGCCAACCGGGTGATCGCGCTCGACTTGCATGCCGATGCCATCCAGGGCTTCTTCGATATTCCGGTCGATCACCTGACGGCCGAAAAGCTCATCGTCGACTACATCCGAAAGCTGAATTTGCCGAATGCCGTGATCGTGTCGCCGGACGTGGGCGGGGCGAAGCGCGTCGGCGACGTGGCGCGGCTGCTGGATTTGCCGATCGCGTTTGTCTACAAGCGGCGCCCGAAAGACGACGTCGTCAGCGAGCAGCGCGTCGTCGGTGACGTGGACGGCATGGACGCTGTCGTCGTCGATGACTTGATCTCCACGGGCGGCACGCTGGTCGGCGTCTCGCAAGCGCTCCGGGCAGAGGGTGCCACCAGCGTCCGGGTGCTCGCCACCCACGGCGTGCTGGCCGCCGACGCCGTCGAGAAATTGGTGAACTCGCCGATCGAGGAGATCGTGATTACTGACTCCGTCCCGTTGCCACCGGACAAGCAGCATCCCAAGATCAAAGTCCTGTCCGTCGCGCCCTTGCTCGCTGAGGCGATCCGCCGGGTGCACGAAGATCGCTCGGTCAGCGAACTCTTCAAGTAAGTTTCATGGACACCACCGCCTGGCTCGAACTCTTGACCATCGCCATCGCGCTGGTCCTGGCGGCGCTGGCGGCATCGGCTGAGACGTCGCTGACATCGATCAGCCGCGTGCGTTTGCGGCAGCTCGTGGAGCAGAAGAACTCCGCGGCGATCGTCATCGAGCGGCTTCACAAAGACCCGAATAGCTATCTATCGACCATTTTGATCTTCAACACGGTGGCCATCATCGTGGCCTCGTCGGCAGCGACCCTGCTGGCCCTACACCTGTATCACGAGCGTGTCGCCGAGTGGCTGGTCAGCCTGATCCTGTCCCTGGTGGTCCTGGTGGCGTGCGAAATCACGCCCAAGACGCTTGCGCTGCAACGCGCCGAGCGGGTCGCGCTCCGAATCGCCCGGCTGGTCGCCTGGGCGACGTTCGTGATGCGGCCGATTGTTTTTATTCTCACGTCGGTCACGCGGCTGATTCTTCGAATCCTCGGCGGCAAGGCCGAGGTGCGAGGCCCGTTCGTCACCGAAGAAGAATTGAAAATGCTGGTCTCCGTCGGCGAAGAGGAAGGCGTCCTGGAAGAAGAAGAACGCGAGATGATCCATGGCATCTTCGAGATGGGCGACATGCGCGTCCGCGAAGTCATGGTGCCGCGGACGGACCTGGTGGCGATCGAAGCCGCCGAGCCCGTCGAGAAAGCCGTCGAACTGGTCACCAAGCACGGCCATACGCGGATCCCGGTCTACGAGCGCGACCTGGACCACATCGTGGGCGTGCTCTATGCGAAAGACTTACTCCGGGCCGTCGTCCGGGGCGAGCAGAAGACGCTCCGGGAGATCGCCCGCAAGCCATACTTCACGCCCGAGTCGAACAAAGTCCAGGACGTGCTGCGCGATTTACGGAAGAATCGTGTCCACATGGCGATCGTCGTCGATGAGTATGGCGGCACTGCCGGCGCCGTCACGATCGAGGATATTCTCGAAGAGATCGTCGGGCCGATCCACGATGAGTACGACATCGGCGAAGAAGACGAAATTCAATTTATTAGCCCCAATGAAGTCGTCCTCGACGGTCGCGTCAGCGTCGACGACGTCAACGAGCTGCTGAAACTGGACATTGCTGCTGACGACTATGACACCATCGGCGGCTATGTCCTGAACCAGCTCGGCGCCGCCCCGAAAGTCGGCGCGACGCTCAAGCTGGGCACCGCCGACCTGCGCGTGGAAGCGGTCCAGGGGACGCGCATCAAGAAAGTCCGCATCCGGAGCGAGACGCCGTTTCAGATCCCCGAGGTGGATCAGAGCCAACCCACACTCTCGACGACGGCCCAACCGGCGGCGCCGAGCCAACCGCCGAAGCGCCCCTAGGTCGTGGCCGATCCCGGCCGCGCGGCGGCCCGCGCCGAATTCTCGTTTGCCGAGCGGGTCGCGGCGTGTGACGTCTGCGGGGCCGCCGCGTTCTCTAGCGTCGACGCCGAGGCCAACGTCGTGAGCTGCGATGCCTGCGGTTATCGTTTCGTCAATCCGCGGCCGTCACAGTCGGAGATTGCGGCCGCCTATTCGGACCCGCACTTCTACGACGGATGGATCGCGGACGACACCGGCCGGCACGAGATGTGGCGCAAGCGGCTGGCGCTCGTCCGCCAGCACACCCAGAGGCCGGGCCCGGACTTGCGCCCGGATTCGCGCCAGGGCTCCCGCGCTGGGCTGGCGCATGGGACGCGGCTCCTCGACGTCGGCGCCGGGATCGGCGCCTTCCTCGCGATGGCACGGGAGCAGGGCTGGACCGTCGCGGGAACCGAGGTATCGACCTCGGCGCGGAATCTCGCACGCGAGCGCTACGGACTGGACCTGCTCTTCGGCCAGGCGGAAGATCTGCCCCTGCCATCGCAGGCCTTCGACGTCGTCACGTTGTGGCACGTGCTGGAACACGTCCCCTCGCCCGCGCGCCTGCTCCGGGCGTGCGCGCAGGCCCTCGTCCCGGGCGGCTTTCTGGTGGTCGCGGTGCCCAACGAGGACGACGCGGCCTTTTTCCCGAACCGCGTCAAGCGTTCGATCCTCGGCGCATTCGGGCGCCATCCCGCGCCGCGCGTCCGGTACGAGCGCCTGCGGCCGGGATCGGAGATTCACCTCAGCCACTTCACCCTGCCGGTCCTGCGACGCTTGCTCACGACGACCGGCTTCGATGTTCGATGGGTCAGCATCGACGATCACTACACGATGCCCAATGTCAAGACGAACGTCCAGGTGGCGCTCTACCGGACGGTCCGCCGGGTGACGGGCGCGAACATGGGCCAGGCGATGGTGCTGGTCGCGGAGCTTCATGACGGGTCCTGACGCGCGCCGGTCCCCGGACGCCGGAGCCGCCGGGGGCCATGGGGCCGCGGGGGGCGCTGGCGCGAGCATGGCCTCGGGTGGCGCTGGCGCGACCCCCGCCGCAAGCGGCTACACGGCGACTCTGGCCGCGGCCGCGATCACCTGCGCGCTGGCGCCGGCCTATACCGTGCGCTGGCATTACGGACCCTTGCCGACGACGCTGCTGGAGACCGCCATCCTGGTCACGGTCGGTGTGTTCTTGA
>VBGO01000317.1 GCA_005882525.1 Chloroflexota bacterium | reverse complement strand
CCAGTGGCCTCAAAGCCACCTGAGTGGCGCGGTGTGCGACTCGCGTCGGAGCTACCCCCGGGCTGGTGGGCATGGTCGGTGTATTACCAACGTGAACCGCCCCCCGGCAAGGAGCGTCCAGCATCGCTAACCCCGCCGTCCGAGGACGAGGAATTCGACACGGTGTTCCTCCTGCTTGAAAGGTTTGTCGCGCGCGAAGGGTACGCTGCTGTACCCGCGGATCACGTTGAAGAGGGGACTTATCTCGGAACCTGGGTCGCAAACATGCGGTACGTTCAGGCCAACGGCCGCATCCCGAAGCGATGGGCCGCGCGGCTCGAAGAACTGCCCGGATGGCGCTGGCTCTCCGGAGATGATCTGGTTCTTCTGAAGAATTTTGCGCTGCGCGAAGGCCACACGAGAGTTCCTGAGGATCATTACGAAGAAGGCCGGCCACTGGGCATCATCGTGCGCGACTTGCGCCAAAACCACCGTAGAGGCGGAAATTGGCGGCTAACACCAGAATTGGAGCAACGACTCGAGTCTATCGACGGCTGGGAATGGTAGCCCTGAACCGACGGTCAATCGTTACCGCCCTAATTTGATCGTTCGATTAGCGTCCGCCACGGGCTACCAACGATCACAGCGTCACATGGAGTTCGAGAAGGAAACGAAGAAGTCGATCCGCTACAAAGAACCGGATGACGTGGCCAACAAGCCGGTCAGAACCTCTACATTAAGAAGTCAGCGTTTCAGGGTAAGGCTCCGCGCGAGATTCAAGTCCGCATCGATGCTTTGTAGAGCCCGTTCGATCCAAATGGAGGTTTCATGATGCGCCCGCAACACGTCGAGGTCCGTCGCCGGGAAATCGCGCTTCCAGTCACCAAGCCGCTGATCGAGCAGGCCAGCGTACTACACAAGTTCGTGGTGAGGTAAGGTGTCGATAGGAATCGATTGGTTTCATGTTGTCTTGTCGATTCTGGCGATGGTCGCTGTGATCGTGGCCGTGACCGCAATCGTCTTCTACACTTGGCGATTTCTACAGCGTCTGACCCGTAATCGCTAGTAGAGCCGCCGCCTTTTCTACGGCCGGGTTTGAGCTCGGCCTTTGGGATGGACCTGAGGGGAGACGGATTCTGGGCCGTCTGTCGAGCTCCAGACCGTCAGCCCAAACAGGACGGCCTACGGTTTCCCTGCTCGGCTGACCGATTACGACGGCTCTTTGACCCCGGCCCAATTCAATTGTTCGATTAGTGTCCGCCACGGGCTACTCGTCCAAACCGCCGCGTGCGCACGCAAAACACGGGGCCCCACCTCTGCTAGGCCTGAGCTTCTGTCCCTTCACCTCTGAGACGAGTCTCGGAAGGAGGAGCCGGACTCAGCCACCGGGATCTGGTCGCTATCACCACGGCGACGGCGGCAACAACGTATAGCGTGGCGACAACTGGGTCGCCATGTTGGACACTGTCGGCCACGGGCACAAATCTCACCGCCAGGTTGTGGCCAGCGTGCGCGAGCATGACGATGAGAAGGCTTCCTTGCGTGCCGTTGTAGATCCAGGCGAACACGATCGAAGTTGCGATCAGACGAACGAATGTGAGGACGACATCTGACCAAGTCGTGCTGTTGAGTCCGCCAGGAGCCGCAGCCGGCCACAGGTGCCAGACGCTCCAGACAGCGCCGACCGCCACAGCTGCCCGAACCGAACCATATCTCGCCTGCAGGCGCGGCTGACCGAGGCCGCGCCATCCCACTTCCTCTCCAAACGAGCCCGCGATCAGTGCTCCCACCAGGAACGCAATCGCCGCCGCCCCCGGAATGATCAGCCAATGTGGAGGTAGCGGCAAGCCAAGTCCGAGGCGAACGACATCGCCGACTACGAAAAGCACGGATGGGCCGAGTAACGCAAGGAGATACCAAGACAAGCCAATCCGCCACCTGGCGACGGGCCGCAGTAGTCGCCCAATTCCACCGCCCCCTGGGACCAAAGCCACGACCAGGAGGGCCGCCAACGTTGGGGCATAGGCGGTGATCTCAATTCCGATTCCGACCAAGACCGGGATTGGCGTTGAGAACGTGAGCTTGCTCAAGTCGAGCCGGTAGAAGAAGAGAGGTAAAACGCCGAGGGCCGTGATGACGAAGAGAGCGACGAGCCAGAGGACGACCACGGTGTTGGTTTGAGGGCGAGCGCGGTTGCTGGCGATCATCTCTACCTGTTGCTGCCCTGAAATGACTGGATCCTCAAACTAGCATTCTTACCGCTCAAACGCGGTGCCCGCCCGCACGCATCGAACTCAAATGTTCGATTAGTGTCCGCCACGGGCTACTTAACCAACTGAAGGGGCAAATACTCGGCAAGCCGCGGGCCACTCCGTTCTAAGTAGAGTGGGATGGATATATGCCCACCGCGAAGCAACTGACGGTTGGGGTCGAAAATCGGCCGGGAATGCTGGGGGAAGTAGGCTCCGCGCTGGGGGCCAAAAAGGTCAATATCTTGGCGTTCATGGCCACGGTGACCGACAATCGCGGCACTATCCGGATGGTCGTGGACAAGCCGGCGGCGGCAAAGAGGGTCTTTGCCGAGCATCGCTGGGAAACGACCGAAGAGGAGGTTTTGAAAGTCACGCTTCCGGACGAACCAGGCAGCTTGGGGAGGATCGCCCACAGGCTGCGCGAGGCCAGTGTCAATATCCAATATGCGTACGGTGGTTTGGGTCCGAGCGCTCGGCGGGTCAACGCATATTTAGGCGTCTCAGATCTGAAGGTCGCTTTGATAGCAGTCCGCTAATCCCGACCCGAATGTCTCAGCACTGCGGTCTTGCTCAGCCGCCCGCCTTGACACCGCGCCACGGGACCGTGATATCGGTGTCAGGTACGGGCGTGCTTACTTCTGCTTGGCGTACTCCGGCGAACCCCTGAAGTCGAGCAAGATTACGGTTTCATTGCCGACCGTCCAAGCGTCGTGTCCAGGCGGGATGACAAAGCCGTCGCCAGCCTGGATCTCCTCCTCGGAGCCGTCCCGACCGACGATTTTCATACGCCCCTGAACGACGTATCCGACATGGTTGACCTCGCAGCGATCAGTCTTCGCGATCGGCTTGACGTGCTCGGACCACTTCCAGCCAGGCTCATGGTGCGAACGGCCGATGGTCACGCCGCCGACGTTCACGACCTCCAGCTTGCCCTTGCCAAATGGGCGCGTTTCGTCGGGAGACTGGAGGCTCTTCTTGTGAACCGCAGCCTTCTTCTCGGTAGTGGGTGCATCTGCCATACGCGACCTCCTTGCTAAAGCGACTCGTCGGCGATCGTCCCGTGGCGATCTCCAGTATGCGCGTTAAGGTTCTGACTCC
>VBGO01000309.1 GCA_005882525.1 Chloroflexota bacterium | reverse complement strand
GGCCGTCCATCCCACGTCGCGGCATGATGAACATCGCCCCGATCAACCGCGTCCCGTCCTTACCGTTGTAGTAGATGAGCGACTGGACGTGATTCGGATCCAGGATGTCGGCGTCGACCATGTAGCCGGGGTTGACGTAGTGGACGATCTGGAAGTCGGTGGGTTCCATGGGTATGTACCCCGCGGCAACGGCGGCTTTCAGGTCGGCGTATTTGCCGACGGCGGCGCGGGTCTCCACGATCAGCTTGGTCGCGGCCTCGAGCTCCGCGGCCGTCGGCTGGCGGTTCGCCGCGGCGCCGACATGAGCATGCGCGGCCTGGTTGCCGGCTGCGGACGTGGACCGCTCGCTCGATGCTGCCCACCCGGCGATGTCGCCGGAGACGACGATCATCGCCAGCGCCCCCGCCAGCAGCCCCCGGCGAACCCAAACGCCGAAGGGGAGCGAGGTGTAGGCGGCGCCGACCACGCCCACGACGACCAGCCCGATGCCCACGCCCAGCAGCACATGGCCAGGGTTGCCGAGCGTGAACAGGCCCTCGCGGTGGGCCAGGCCTGGGTCCCGGGCGTGCAGGTACGAATCGAGGGCCAGGCCGCCGAGCAGCGCCGCGACGCCCAGCAGGCCGGCCGACAGGAACGCCGCCGTCCTCCTCATCCCGATCTCAATTCAACCACCGCGACGCCTTATTTGTGGGTGGAACTTGACTTCGGTGAACCAAAGTTCAAATATGAACATGGAGTAGCGGGGCCATCCGACTCGCAACGGGTGGCGAAGGTCCGTCGCCGGCGCACTCTCGCCCCGGGAAGCAACCGGGAAGAGGGCGATGGATTTCGAGGGAGGCGAATGCCTATAAGTGCGCCCTCCTCGAGCCGTGTTTCGTAGGAGGTGGTATGACGCGAATCTCTGCGTTTCGTTCCCTAGCCGCTGCGCTGGGGACGGTTTCAATGGTTGCGGCCTGTGGGGGAGGTGGCGGCGGCGGAGGCGAGACGCTGGCCGCTGACCAGACGATGAGCTTCCCTATGGTCAACGAGTTCGCCGACCTCGACCCGGGCCACATGTCGGCGGCGCAGGACATCGACGCCTTCCGCAACGTCTACTCCGGTCTGTACAAGTTCGACGACCAGCTCAACGAGGTCCCGGACATCGCCACCGGAGCCCCGAAGATCTCGGACGACCAGAAGACTTACACCTTCACCATGCGCAAGGACGTGAAGTTCTCCAACGGCGATCCCGTGAAGTCCGACGACTTCATCTTCAGCTGGAACCGCGCTGCGGCGATCCAGGGCGACTACGCGTCCGTCTTTCAGCCAGTGGCGGGCTATGACGACGTGGCAAACGGCAAGGCCACGGAAATGACCGGCCTGAAGAAGATCGACGACTACAGCTTCTCGGCCACTCTAAGCAGCGTCGCGGCCTACTGGTATACCGAAGTTGCTTTGTGGACGGCCTGGGTGGTCGACCAGAAGGTGATCAAGGCGGCCGGCAAGGAAGACGACCAGAACTGGGCCAGCGATCCGGCGACCGCGATCGGCACGGGACCGTTCAAGATGACGGCCCGGACGCCCAAGCAGATGACTGACTTCGCACCGGGTGCCAACTGGTGGGGCTGCTCGACAGGCGCGATCACCAAGGTCCACATCGAGATCATCGCCGACCAGAAGGCGCAGCTGACCAAGTACGAATCGGGCGGCTACACCCTGATTGGCAACGACAACCAGAACCTTACCCCCGAAGACGTCATCCGATACAACTCCGACCCGCAGTTGAAGAAGCAGCTCAACTTGCAGCCTTCCGCCAGGACGACCTGGATCGGCTTCAACATGTGCGAAGGTCCGGGCAAGCCTTCGAAGAACTGCACCTTCGCCAGCCCCTTCGGCGGCGAGGCAGGCAAGCTCGGCCGTGAGGCGTTCAGCCTGGCCGTCGACCGCGACCAACTTCTCGACATCGCATGCTCCAAGGGCACGACGTGTGTGAAGGCCACGGGTGGCGTGATCACCAAGGGCCTGAAGGGCTACCTCGGCGACAACACCGACCCGTGGGCCGTTTTTGACAAGGCGAAGGCCCAGCAGCTGTTCCAGCAGTGGGGCGGCGTGGCCAAGGTCCCGAACCTCGTCTACACCTACAACACGAGCGCATTCAACAAGGCGGTGTGCGAAAACCTCGCCTCCCAGTGGAAGGCGAACCTCAACGTGACGATGCAATGCACCGCGCAGGACACGGCGTCGTTCTTCCACTCACGAACCAAGTGCACCTACCCGATATTCCGGCACAGCTGGGGCGCGGATTACGACCACCCCCAGGACTGGTTCGACTTCTTGTTCGTCACCGACGCGGGCTCGGGCGGCGCGTGCTACTCGAACACCCAGCTGGACCAGTTGGCCGCGCAGGCTAACGCCAAGCCACTTTCCAGCTCACTCGACACCTACAAGCAGATGAACAAGATCCTCGTCGACAACACCGTCACCGGCAACCTGGTCTACGGCGTCCAGCAGTACCTCTCCCACACGTACGTCAAGGGCGTCGGCGGCAACCCCCTCTACGACAACTACTGGGCCGACGTGAAGATCCTTCAGCACTAAACCGCCAGTAACAGACACAATTAGGGGGTCCGCCGCTCGGCGGGCCCCCTTTGTCAAATTCTTGATAGGGAAAGTGATGAGCGGATGAGGGGCACCCTCCTGTACATAGGGCAGCGGCTGATCCTGATCGCGATCACGACCGTGCTGGTGTCCTCCATCGTGTTCCTACTCCTCCACCAGATCCCTGGCAACGCGTTCCTGAACGAGACCCGCCAGAGCCCGCAGACCCTGGCTGCGGAGCTCCACCATTACGGCCTCGACCTGCCGCTGCAGCAGCAGTACTTGAACTGGGTCCACGGCGTTGTTGGCGGCGATCTGGGCGAGTCGCTCGTGAACCGCGGCGTAAAGATCACCCCCCTTCTGATCCGTGAGACGTCGGTCAGCGCCACCGTCGGATTCTTCGCGCTCCTCGTCACGGTCGGACTGGGCCTGATCCTCGGCGTGGTCGCCGCACTCAGGCAGAACAC
>VBGO01000307.1 GCA_005882525.1 Chloroflexota bacterium | reverse complement strand
GTCCGATCACGACCTCAGCGCGCGGCGCTGGTTCGCCGAACGGATCCGGGAGGCGGGCCTCGAGCCGCGGGTCGATGCCGCGTTGAACGTCTTCGGCCACCTGCCCGGCACCACCGGGCCCTGGTTGCTCACCGGATCCCACCTGGACAGCGTCCCCAACGGTGGCCGGCTGGACGGCGCCTACGGCGCGGTCGCCGCGCTCGAAGTGCTTCGCACCCTCGTCGAATCCCACGATCCCCTGGCCGAACAGGTGGAAATCGTCGGCGTTGCCGACGAAGAAGGGGTTCGTTTCGAGTTTGGGCTGATCGGCAGCCTCGCCCTGGTCGGCGAGCTGGATCTCAGTCGACTGCGCGACCGGCTTGATTGGCAGGGCGTGCCCATCCGTCAGGTCCTGGCGCAGGCCGGCCGCGACGTCGATCGGATGATCGAGGCCCAGCAGCATCGGCCGTCGATCAAGGGGTTCGTCGAGCTGCACATCGAGCAGGGCCCTCGGATGGAGGCCGAGGG
>VBGO01000308.1 GCA_005882525.1 Chloroflexota bacterium | reverse complement strand
GATCGGCATCCTGGTAGTCAACGGCGCGGCCTTTGTGATGCGCAACCTGGCGCAGTTCCGGGTCGGTATCGCCGTCTGCGCCCTGATCAGCTCGCTGGTGCTCAACGGGCTGACCGCGTCATGGCTCCTCCGGCTGGCGGGCCGTCGATCGGTCTCGATCTACCTCCAGCACCAGGAGTGGGCAACCGTCGTCGCCACCATCGTCGTCATCGCCACCTCGATCGGTGCGGCCATCTTCACCTACATCGGGATGAGCAACCCGAGTCATCTCCCCGACACGCTGGCGGTGGTGACCTCTTTGCTCGCCCTGCTGGTGCCGCTCGGCATCACTTACTTCACCCGGCTTTTTGCCAACAGCCGCTAAGTTAGCGAGCCAGCCGACGAACCAGGTCGAGAACCCGGTTGAAGTCGTCCGCGCCAAGTCGGCCGGCACGAGACGCGAGTTCCTGCACGCCCGCTACGCTGGCTGACTCGGTACGAGTACGCTGCAGCCGGTAGACACGGGCCAAAGTCCGTTGATCGGGCGCGGGCAGCCGCCGGGCCGTTCCATAACGGCCGGGGCCGGACAGGTCGCGCTCGAGCAGCCCCTCCGCCCGCTCGAGGAGTTCGGATTGCCTGAGCCCGAGTGCCCGGGCAATCGGAAGCAGCGCTTCGGTGGATGCCCGCTTCTTGCCCTTTTCGATCTCCGACAGGTAGGGATAGGAAAGACCGGAGAGCCGGGCGAGCTCTTTTCGCTCGATTCCCTGCTCGGTGCGGGTGACCTTGATCGCGCGGCCGAGTGCGCCGTAGAAATCCTTGCTCCGCGGCGCAGCCGCCAGGGCCGCCGGTTCATCCGATGCCATCAATGCGATTCTGTGGTCTAGCACACTACGCTCGCAATACCAAGGACTATGCTCACAGCGTATATGCTATGCTGTCAGCATCTACAACGCAACGGGAGGATTCTGGCATGTTTGGTCACTCGTTCGCCAAGGCGCCCCGCACCGCCATCGACATCGTTCGCGATCGGCTCGAACAGGGACCGCCCACCGGCCTTCGCCTGGGTTCGCCACAGACAGCCGGCCGGCTGACGCTGGTACCCGTCTTCCACGACGGCCCTGCGCTCGAGTACATGACCTTTGCGAACGCGCAGAAAGACGGCACCGCGGAGATCACTGAAGTCGGGTGGCTCGGCGCCGTATCGACCCTGGCGGTAAAGACCAGCTCGAAGGTCCCCGTACTGATGATCGACGGCGAGATCCTGGTCGGCCTCAAGCAGAACCGCGTCCTGAACACGACGATCCTGGTTCCGGCGAAGACGACCCTCAAGGTTCCCGTTGCCTGCGTCGAGGCAGGCCGCTGGCGGCATGCGACCTCACAGGCCAGCCGCGCCGACTACGCGCTCTCACCCAAGATTCGCGCGATGAAGAGGCATTCGGTCACGCTTTCCGCTCGAGCATTCGGAACGTTTGCGGCGGATCAGCGGGTGGTGTGGGATGAGGTCGCCGGCAGCCTTGGAGATCTCGGCGTGGACTCGGAGACCCTCGCTTACTCGGACATCGAGAAGCAGCGCCGGCCAGAGATCGAGGATCGGCTCAGCCAGTTGCAGCCGGAGCCGGGACAGTCGGGAGTGCTGGCACTCGTTGGCGGCGAGCCGGTGGCCTTCGACCTCTTCGATCAGCCATCGACACTGGCCCGCCTCTGGCAAGCGTTGATCGGGAGCTTCGTCGCCGAGTCGTT
This sequence comes from Chloroflexota bacterium, assembly GCA_005882525.1. Taxonomy (GTDB): domain Bacteria; phylum Chloroflexota; class Dormibacteria; order CF-121; family CF-121; genus CF-13. The sequence goes on along the minus strand of VBGO01000308.1, from coordinate 3,778 downwards.
GGTCCCTAAAGCCAGCAATGAACCCGTGCATATGGAAGCCGTCACCGAGTGGATCCGAGGAGCGGCGGTGGGACAGGCCACGAGCCATCGGGCGATCGGTCTGGGCGAGTCGGTCTCGATTACCGGAGCAAAGCACGACACCAGCGCTCTCGTGGTCGATGGCGTTGCGGTACATATCGCCACAGGTCCGGCCCACTTGCGAATGAGGATCTGACTAGAGCTGAGAGCGGACCTCCCACAGCTCCGGAAAGAAACGCTTGCCGAGCGTCGACTGAAGGTAGCGGACACCGGTCGACCCCCCGGTGCCCGGCTTGTCGCCGATCTGCCGCTCCACCATCTGAACATGCCGAAGCCGCCAGATCCGGAAGCCTTCATCGTGGTCGAGCAGGGCTTCCGCCAGTTCGAGGAGCTCGGGGTGACGATCAGCCTGCCGGTAGAGATCGCTGACCGTCACGCCGTGGCGGCCGAAGGCATCGTGTAGCGATGGCTCAGTCAATCGCCGTTGCAGCCGGGCACGCGCATCCCCTTCCCCATCGAGCGCCTTGATGTACCCGGCGTCCTTCAACCCCGAGAGGAACTCGATCTCACGAAACTGGACGGACTGAAAACCGCTGGCGGGTGCCAGTTCGGAGCGGAACGTGAGGAAGTCCTGAGGTGCCATCGTCTCGAGAACCGCCACCTGTTCCACCAGCAGATCTTCGATGACCTTGACGCGGGCGAGTGAATGCCGCGCGGCGCGCAGATCGTCGGTCTCGATCGAGCCGCGCACGCTCTCGAGCTCGTCGATCAGCACCTTGAACCAGAGCTCGTAGACCTGGTGCACCACAATGAACAGCAGCTCATCGTGCGCCTCGGTGAGCCCCTGTTGCAGCTCGAGCAGCTGGGGGATGTGAAGGTACGAGTCGTAGCTCAGCCGGCGGCCCGACGCGTCCTGGTAGCCCATCCCGCCAAGGCGGTATGGCGCGCCCTCTTCCGTCGGTTTTCCGGCCGTGGCCAAGCTGGCTCCAGCTTATTCCAAAAAAGTGCTACAACGATTCCGAGTAAGGAGGGAAGCGTGAAGGAGTCACCCTACTGGAATCCCCGGCACGAGACGATGCCGCGCGACCAGATCGAGGCGCTGCAGGTCCGGAAACTGAAAAACCTGGTTGCCTGGACGCTGGCCCGCGTTCCCTGGCAGGCGAAGCGGCTCCAGGCCGCCGGCGTCACGGCAGAGTCGATCAAGAGCCTCAAAGATCTCCAACGCATCCCGATGATGACCCGCGACGACTGGATGCAGGCCCAGCTGGAACAACCGCCCTACGGCCCGCTGCTCGCCGCCCCGCAGGAGGCCGCGATCCGCTACCACCTGACCTCGGGGACCACCGGCCGCATCCCGCTCCAGGTCCTGGACAGCATGAAGGACTGGGAATGGATCGCGGAGATGTGGTGCTATGGGTTCTGGGGCTTCGGCGTCCGCCCCCCGGATATCGTCTTCTTCGCCTTCAGCTACGGCACCTTCGTCGGCTTCTGGGGCGCCCACTACGCGTGCGAAAAGCTCGGCTGCCTGGTGCTGCCGGGCGGCAACATGACCACCGAAGCCCGGGTCAAGCAGATCCTCAGTATGAAGGCCACGGTCGTCTGCTCGACCCCGACCTATGCCTTGCGGATGGCGCAGTGAAGCGGCTGATCCTGTCGGGCGAACCGGCCGGATCGATCCCCGCCACCAAGCGTCTGATCGAGCAGGAATGGGGCGCCAAGGCGGCGGACACCGCCGGCATGACCGAGGTCGGCACCATCATGGTCTTCGAGTGCGAGAAGCAGCCTGGCGGCACCCACATCATCGAGGACCACTACATCGAGGAGGTGGTCGACCCACAAACCGGTCGGCCGGTTGGCTACGGCGAGCTGGGGGAGCGGCTGATCACGTCGTTCGGCCGGGGATTCATCCCGGTGCTGCGCTACCGCACCCGGGACCTCGTCGTCCGGGTCCCGGCCAGCGGCTGTACCTGCGGGCGGACCTTTGACCTCTACGAGGGTGGTATCCGCGGCCGGGTCGACGACATGAAGCTGGTGCGCGGCACCAACGTCTACCCGCGGGCGGTCGAGTCGATCGTTCGCGAATTCGAGGAGATCGACGAGTTCCGGATCCACCTTTACACCGCCGAGGGCCGCCAGGACGAGATCGAGGTGCTGGTCGAGATCCCCGAGCGTGATGGGGCCAGCGCCGATCGGATCATCGCCGAGCTCGGCAAGGCGCTTTCGCAGGCTCATGAAGGCCTCCGCTTCGGCGTCAAGAAAGTCGAGAACGGAAGCCTGCCGCGCTTCGAGCTCAAGGCGAAGCGGCTGCAGGACGATCGCATCGTCATCGGGACAGCCGGGGAGCGGAGGGTGACCGCATGAAGAACGCAATGGGGGTCGAACTCAGTGACGCCGAGCGCACGCTGGTCGAGTGCTATCACGGCCTGGTCAGGGTGCTCAAGGACGGCACCGAGCTGGCGCCGTTCGAACGCCGCAATGGCCTCAAAGCCGTCGCCGCCCTCTGGCAGGTCGTCAACGGCCTCGACCTCGACCCCGGCAATCTGTACGAGATCGGCGCCTGATTCCGCGTCCGGCTGACGGCATGCTGATCCGCGGCGGGCGGGTGGTGACCTCCGGGGGCGAGCAGGATGCCGACGTGCTGGTTGTGGACGGCAAGATCACTGAGGTCCGACCCGGTATCGACGCTGGCGCCGACGTCATCGATGCCACCGGCCTGCTGGTCTTGCCCGGCGTCGTCGACCCGCATACCCATCTGCTGCTCGACACCGGCACGGCACGAACGGCGGACGACTTCGAGAGCGGCTCGCTTTCGGCGGCGGCCGGCGGCGTGACGAGCTACCTCGACTTCGCTCCGCAACTGCCCGGCCAGACGTTCGCGCAGGCGCTGGCGGCGCGGCTCGAGCTGATCGACGGTCGCTCCTACGTCGACTACGGCATCCACCTCAACATCACCAGCCTCGCCCAGGGGTGGGAGCGCGAGCTCGATGCCCTCGTCGACGCCGGGGTCACCAGCGCCAAGGTCTACACGACCTACCGGGACACGATTTTTTACGCAGACGATTGGACCTGGTTGCGGCTGATGGAACGATCGGGACGCGCCGGACTGCTGGTCCAGGTGCATGCCGAAAATGACGCGATCGTTGTCGGCAAGACGCAGGAGTTGCTCAAGCAGGGGAAGTCGGCGCTCGCCTATCACGGCGCCTCGCGTCCCGCCTTCGCCGAAGTCGAGGCAGTGAGCCGCGGGCTGATGTTCAGCCGGGAAACGGGGAGCCCCGTCTATTTCGTCCACCTCTCAACGCCGCGGTCGGTCGACCTGGTCACCGCGGCACGCGGCGACGAAGGCATCCAGGCGATGGCCGAGACCTGCCCCCATTACCTGGTGCTGGACGATTCCGTCTATGCCCGTTCCGATGCCGGACGTTTCGTGATGACACCGCCGCTGCGTGACCGGGTCAACCAGTCACAGCTTTGGACTCGCCTCACCGGCGGATCCATCCACACCGTTGGCAGTGACCATTGCGGATTTGCCGTGGCGGACCGCGAAGGGATCGATGACTTCAGCCGGGTCAGCCCGGGGGTTCCCGGGGTCGAGACGTCGTTGCTCCTGATGTACTCCGTTGGCGTCCTCGACCATCGGATGAACCTTCGCCAGTTGGTCCGTCTGCTGTCGACCAATCCGGCGAAGATCTTCGGCTTGTGGCCGCGAAAGGGCGACATCCAGCCCGGCTTCGACGCCGACCTGGTGCTCTTCGATCCACGG
>VBGO01000105.1 GCA_005882525.1 Chloroflexota bacterium | reverse complement strand
AGGAGGGCCCGAAGAGGGGGGCAAAGGAACGTATCTCGGATTATAGAGAGGGTCCACAGCCTTGTCAACAAGAGGGCAGTCAGAAAGTATCCCGCCCGTACTGTCGATAAAGTGGCAGTCTGTCGCATAAAGATCCGCAAAAATCACACCCTCTGACGGCGCAAAAACAGAGTCGAGCGCGGTCCAGACGGCCGGGGCTCAGACGTCCAGCTGCGAGACGTCGATGTCGCGGAGCTCGACGGGCGCCGGCAGCTGATGCTCCTGGAGCAGCTTCAGCAGTTTCATGATGTAGCGGACGCCGGCCAGG
>VBGO01000104.1 GCA_005882525.1 Chloroflexota bacterium | reverse complement strand
CTGCGAGAAACGCCGGCGATTGGTGGACGTCCGCTTGGGAACGACCAGGCCAAGATGCTCGTACATCATGAGCGTTCGGGGATGGGTCTCCAGAATTTCCGAGGCCACGCTGATCGTATAGATCGGCTTGTCGAGGGAGATATTCGTATCGCGTCGGGTATCACGCTTGACGGCGGTTGCCATAGGGCCCTCCATGATGTTTGTGCCTCCCGGTCTTGACTACGCCAGTGCTGCGTGACCTCCCGACCGGCGAAATCCCCCAGAGTATAGGTGCGTCCCGGGGCGGAGCTCAACGCAGGATCCGTAAATACATATGAACTCACATGACCGCCCAGTTCCACTCTCAGGGATTAGCCATAATCGCAGTGCTGAACTATAATGTTTGATAACAGGCGCGCTATCGCGTCAAGTCTCGGATCGGAGGTGCAACGTGGGCGAGTTCGGTGACAAGGTCGAAGGTGAGGTCAAGGATACCGGCGGCAAGCTGACCGGCGACAAGAAGATGGAGTGGGAGGGCAAGGCCCAGAAGGCGAAAGGCAACC
>VBGO01000103.1 GCA_005882525.1 Chloroflexota bacterium | reverse complement strand
CCGGTCGCAAGCTGACGCAGGACGATCCGACCCCCACCGACCAGCCGGCGGGCAGCGACAAGGGTCTCTAGGCGGAGCGCGACGAGCCGGCCCTGTTGGCCGACTCCCTCTTTATCGTGGGGTGGCGGGTGGCCGCGCGGACCTGGGAGGCGAGGATTCCGCGTTGGCGGCTTCGGCGGGGCCTTCCGCCGCAGCTGCGGGTGGCTGGGACCGAGGGCTGCCCGCGCTCCGGGTCGAGGATCCGCCCTCCCGCATGCGGATCTGGCTCAGCGTCGACTCGCGGAGGATGAGGAAGAGCAGGAGCGCGATCGAGCCCAGCAGGAAGTTCGTCCCCAGCCAGCTGTAGGCGTAGAAGAAGCCGACGACGAACCCGACCAGCGCCATCAGGAAGGCGGCGATCGTCCCGATGTGCATGAACTCGTCCTGGAGTTGATGCCGGGGGAAGACCTGGCGAAGGGCGGTCTCGAGGCTCGAGGCGGTGACCGAGTGAGCCGCTGACGACGGTCCAGATCCGGCAGGGGCCGAGCCCGCCACGGGGTCTTTTTGGGACTTGCCGCAAAAACGGCAGAAGCGCGCATCGTCCTCGATGGATTTGCCGCACTCGCGGCAGAACACGGTTCCCCCCTTTCCAGCCAATCCCGCGCTCGACAAGGCTGACCCATTATACGGGCGCTCATTTGCCGCTCGGGGCGGCCTCGCGGGTCGTAACCAAACGGCCGGGCCGCCCGTTGGACAGGATGCCGAGGGGAATTTCGGGCCCAATTTGCACTACAGGAGCTCCGGTTAGATTACAATGACTGAGTCAGCTTTTCGGAAGCAGGATAGTAACGTTTAAGGGGCCTGATTTGATCAGCATTCGGCATGCGACGCACCAAGCGACCGCCAACGGCCTCTCATCGCTCGACGCTCGTCGACGACAGATCCGGCGCCTCCGCCGGTCGCCGGTACGAGCGCTCGCGAGCGGAGCGGGGTGGGGAGCGGTTATCCTCCTCTCTCTGTGGCTCCTGTTTTCCGGGATCTTCGGGTTTCTGAGCGCCTAGCCGCCCGCCGGCGGAGCCAGCGCCACATCGCCCGCTGGCGTAAACGGAGCCGCCGTGACCTGCGCCGCACGGTCATCCTCGGTCTGATGGTTGTGCTCCTCCTGCCGCTGTTGGGCATCCCCGCCGTCACCGCCCAGGCGGTTGGCTCCTTGCCGGCGGTCAGCGGGCTTGCCTCCAACAAGATGGACCAGGACACGCTCATCTACGACCGCCACGGCAACCTGCTGGCGGATGTCGGCAAAGAAGGCAACCATCGCATCGTGGTACCGCTGAACTACATCTCGCCGTGGGTCGTCAAAGCCACGCTCGCCACCGAGGACCGCACCTTCTACTCGAACAGTGGCATCGACATGGGCGGCATCGTCCGCGCCGCGGTCGCCAACTACCAGCACCATCGGATCCAGCAAGGCGGCAGCACCATCAGCCAGCAGCTGGTCAAGCAGGTCTACATCGGACCGAATGCGCCGGCCGACATCCAGCGCAAGCTGAAGGAAGCGATCCTGGCGATCGAGTTGAACCGCGAGTACAGCAAGAACCAGATCCTCGAGATGTACCTCAACACCATCTTCTACGGAAGCCAGACGTACGGGATCGAGGCCGCCGCCCGCAGCTACTTCCAGACGAATGCCCACGACCTCTCACTGGCGCAGGCGGCCATGCTCGCCGGGTTGCCGCAGGCACCGACGCGGTACAACCCGGTCATCAACTTCAAATCGGCCAAGCAGCGGCAGGCACAGGTGTTGGCCGCGATGGTCGGCGAAAAGTACATCACGGCCGCCCAGGCCGAGGCTGCCTATGCCATCAAATTGTCGGTTTTCGCGCCGATCACGAAATTCGAGGCGCCCTACTTCGTCGACTACGTCTTGAAGACGCTCGCGCAGGAGCCCTACCGCATCACGTCCGACAATCGCAAAGGCTACCGGGTCTACACCAGCCTCGACCTGAACTTGCAGCACATGGCGGAGCAGGTCGTGCGCGACCAGATCGCGCAGAAAGGCAACTTCTATAACTTCCACGACGCCGCACTGGTCAGCATGAACCCGAAAACGGGCGAGGTACTGGCAATGGTCGGCGGGAATGACTACAACCGGCCGGGTGGCCAATTCAACTTCGCCTACGACAAGCCGCGGCCCCCGGGGTCGAGTTTCAAGATCTTCACCTACACGGCGGCCATCGAGAGCCGGAAAGTCAACATGCTCAGCCCGATTCTCGACGAAGCCCTGGTCTTCCCCACCGGCGGTGAGGGCCCCGGGTACGGCCAGGCCGCGCAGCGGTACGCCCCCGTCAACTACGACCGTCGATTTCACGGCACGCTGCCGCTGAAGATGGCGATGGGGAACTCACTGAACATCCCGGCGCTGAAGGTCGAGCTGCGTACGGGGATCCCGGCGGTGGTCGACATGGCGCATCGCCTGGGGCTGACCTGCCTGGGTGAACCCTGCGGCACCACACGCAAACCCGACGAGTACGGGATGAGCCTGACGCTCGGCGCATATCCCGTCCGGCTGGCGGACATGGCGACCGCGGCGTCGACCCTGGCCACGATGGGTGTCCGCCACCGCGAGGCGCCAATCCTCAACATCAAGGATGGCCTGGGTCATGACGTCTTCACCTACGACCCGGCGAAAAACGAGTATCGCGCTATCGATCCCGGCGTGGCTTTCATCGTCGCCTCGATCATGTCGGATGACCGCAACCGCTGCATGTCGTTCGGCTGCCACGGTGACCTCACCCTGCCTGGGCGTCACGTCGGAGCCAAGACCGGCACGACCAACGACTTCAAGGACAACTGGACGGTTGGCTTCACGCCAAGCCTGGCGACGGCGGTGTGGGTCGGGAATCCAGACAACAAGCCGCTGAGTCACAACTCGACAGGGATCGTCGGCGCGGCGCCGATCTGGCACAAATTCATGACGCAGGCGCTGGCGGGCAAGCCCGACGAATGGTATCCGGTGCCCGCGGGCATTCACGCTGTGGGTGGCAACTACTTCCTCCCAGGGACGGAGAGCCTCCCGTCGACGCTGGCCAAGCCGTGGCCGCAGTGCAAATTGCCGGCGAACTACAACCCCTACACGCTGAGCGCGGCGCAGACGACGGTCGACGGCGTCCCCTGCATCGTCAACGCCCCCAAGCCGCCGCCGGCGCCGCCCGCCGCCTCACCGAGCCCGGGCGCGTTGCCCACCTGCCAGCCGGTCCCGGGGCAGCCGGACAAGTGCAAACCAGGGAACGGATAACGCGCGCCCTGCGGTGAAGCGGACCGGTTCGGCTTAAGCGATCCCGGGTTGGTCGCTTGCGCTCTTTTCGGTGCGACCCTGCTCGCCGTCGCCGAACGGCATCTTTGAGGCCAGCTCGCCGGCCCGATCGCGCAGCTCGATGCCGCGCTGCATCAGATCGTCGCGCATCTCCTCGCCGGACTTGGGCGCGAGCAGCAGCGCCAGCCCAAAGCCGACCGCGACGCCGATCAGGAGCCCGGTGACGAAGCGCTCCACGCCGGCATCGTCGTCCTGGGTGATCCGCGTACGACGCAAGGCTGCCACCGCGTCTGACAGGCGGTCCTTGACTTCGAAGTCCTGGGCTGCCTTGTTGGCGCGATCGAGCAGCTCACTCAACCGATCGACCGTCTTCTCCACCGTCTGATCCATCCTCGTCCTCCCTACGGGCGCCTGGCCCTGCTTTCCGTTCCGCCTGCCGCCCGACGCCCTGATGTGCCCGCCGCGGGGCTGGCCCCGCCGCTCTCGGCGGCCATCATTTGCTCCGCCTGCCCCAGCAGGCGCGAAACGCGGCGCCGCATGTTCACCCCCGATTCGGGGGCGTACAGCAACGCGAGGATCGCCCCGGCGATCGCGCCATGCGTGAGACCCCGCAGATATCCCATTCGGAAATCGCACCCCCTCCGCGGAAAACAACGACTCTTCTGCTAAACGGTACAGCCATCGTACCACTTGTCTTTGGTTACCCGAACGTGGCTTTGTAGCGCTCCGATTCAGGTTTTTGGACGAACTTGAGTTATACTAGCCTCCAGCGAAATGGGGGGAAAGGTGACAGGCGCGATGTCGACTTTGCCATCTGGCGGGCTAAGGAGGGGACATGAGTGAAGTGGTGGACGAGGAGGTAAACGTCCTTTTCATCGAAGACGACCCGGCGGTGGCCGAGATGTACAAGCTCAAGCTGGAGCTGGACGGCTACCGGGTCACCGTGGCAAAGTCCGGCGAGGAAGGCCTCGACCACGCGAAGAATCAGGTGCCGGACATCGTCTTCCTCGATATTCGGCTCCCCAAAATGGACGGTTTTGCGGTGCTCGAGAACCTCCGTTCCGACACCGTGACGAAGAACATCCCGGTCATCATCCTGTCCAATTACGGCGAGAAAGAGCTGGTCGACCGCGGACTCAAGCTCGGCGCTCTCGATTACCTGATCAAGTCCGAAACGACACCCGCCAGCTTGAGTCGGGGCGTCCAGGATTGGGTCAAGGAATAGCCTTGATACCCAATCGCGATCCCCGCATCGGCGGAGCCTTCGACCTCGATAAACCGCTCTACACCATCAGCGTGGCCTCAGAGATCCTCGAGACCCATCCGCGCACGCTGATGATGTATGAGGACCTGGGCCTGATCGAGCCCTATCGCACGGCCACCAACCGCCGCCGCTACTCGCAGCGCAACGTGCGGAAGTTACAGGTGATTCAGCAGCTGACGCGGGAGAAGGGCGTCAACCTGGCTGGCGTCAAGTACATCCTGATGCTGCTCGAATCACTGAAAAACGGCAGCATCAAGCCGCCCGACGACCTCAAGCACGTCTACGACCTGTACGAAGAGATTATTTAGCCGGTCCGGTTAGCTGGCGGCGATCGGCGGGCCGGCGTCGTTCTCCTGGGCCGAGTCACTGGAGCTGCCCTCCCAATCGTGCGCCTCGGCGGCCGCGATCCGGGCGGCGATCCCGGACTCCTTGGTCTCGGGCGCCGGGACGGTCGTCACCGGCACCGCCGGGTCCAGCAGCAACCGGTCGAGCTCCTCGCCATCGATCGTTTCCACCAGCTGCAAGTGCTCGGCGATGCGGACGAGCGTCGCCCGGCGCGTTTCGCAAATCTCATAGGCCCGGCGGTAGGCCTCATCGGTCAGGGCCTTCACCTCGGCGTCGACGTCGGCGGCCGTTAGCTCCGAGAAGAAGAGGCTGTCCCCGTCGCCCTTCCGGTGCAACGTGACCAGGCCCAGTCGCTCGCTCATCCCGAACTCGCACACCATCTGTCGCGCGATGTTGGTGGCGTGCTCGATGTCCTGCTTGGCGCCGGTCGTGACGTCGCCGAAGATGATTTCCTCGGCGGCGCGCCCGCCCATGGCAGCGGCCATGCGGGCGTTGAGCTCAGACTTCGAGGTCAGGTAACGGTCCTTCAGGGGCAGCTGGATCGTCACCCCCAGGGCCTGTCCGCGCGAGACGACCGAGACCTTGTGCACCGGATCGCTCTTGGTGATCGACTTCATGACGAGGGCGTGGCCGACCTCGTGATAGGCGATGATCGCCTTCTCCTCGGGCGTGATCATCCGGCTGCGCTTTTCCGGGCCCGCCATGACGCGCAGGCTGGCCTCCTCGAGCTCCATGGTCCCGATCGCCAGCTTCTTGTTCCGCGCGGCCAGGATGGCGGCCTCGTTCAGGAGGTTGGCTAGATCGGCGCCGGTAAAGCCGGGCGTCTGGCGCGCCACGACGTCGAGGTCGATGTTCTCGGCGAGCGGTTTCTGCGCGGCGTAGAGGCTCAAGATGGCGCGCCGCCCGTTGAGGTCGGGCGCGTCGATCGCCACGCGCCGGTCGAAGCGGCCGGAGCGCAACAGCGCCGGGTCGAGCACGTCCGGCCGGTTGGTGGCGGCGATCACGACCACGGCGCAATCGGTGTTGAAGCCGTCCATCTCCACCAGCAGCTGGTTCAGGGTTTGCTCCCGCTCTTCGTTGGTCCGGATCTGCGCGCCGCCACGCTTGCGGCCAAGCGCGTCGATCTCGTCCAGGAAAACGATGCACGGAGCATTTTTCTTGGCGTGCCGGAAAAGGTCACGCACCCGCGCGGCGCCAACCCCGACGAACATCTCGACGAAGTCCGAGCCGCTGAGCGAGAAGTACGGGACCTTTGCCTCGCCCGCCACCGCACGCGAGAGGAGCGTCTTCCCGGTCCCGGGCGGGCCCACCAGCAGGATGCCGCGCGGCATGCGGGCGCCGAGTTGACCGAAACTGCCGGGCTCCTTCAAGAAGGCGACGACTTCCTCCAGCTCGTGTTTGGCTTCGTCGACACCCACCACCTGGGAAAAGGTGACCGGCTCGGCGTCGCCGATGCGGGCCTCGCCCAGATGCTTGGTCATGGTTCCCATCGGATTTCCGAGGAGGTTCGACCGGCGGAGCATCATGAAGAGGAGCGCCAGCAGGACCAGCAACCCCAGCAGGTTCGGCAGCATAGACGTCAGGGATGTCTCGTCGGTCGACTGGACCGCGACCTTGACGCCATGATTGCGCAGGTACTGCTCGGTCGAGCCCATCGACGATTCCTTTTCGATCGTCCACGACTGCCGGCCAGCGGCATCCGTCAGCAGGATTCGCTGACCGCTGATGCTCGCGGTCGCGACGTCCCCGTGGTCGACGCGATCCAGGACCACACTGATCGGCACGCTCGGCTGGTTCCAGACCGAGTTAGCGCCGGAGTGGCCGACGAACCAGAGTCCACCCAGGGTAAGGAGGCCAAGCACCGCGAGCGCGGGCACAACCACGCGCTTGCGGCGCAGCCCGCCTGGGACTCGAAAACGGTGAAAGAAAGTTTTCATTGACTCCTCATCCCCTCTCCTTAATACGCGACTGGCTGGTCGGGTAATGCGATCAGGGCCTTGGCGGCGACGCCTGCGGCGCTGTATCGCTGCCAGAACGGGTAGGCGCTGATCGCCTGCTGCTCCTCGCCGGTGACCCCGTTGTCGGCATTCGCCAGCCGGTAGTAGGACCAGCTGATGCCGCCCTGAGCGCGGGACTCATTCATCGAGGTGACGATCTCATCGGCCGGTGGCGCCCCCGGCGTGCCGTACTCTGGCGCCGCGTCGTAGGTTTGCGCGGTAATCGACAGGGGACGTCTGAACGGGTTGACGCCCGGGTCGCGGAACTGCTGGAAGACCTGGGCCACGTAGGCACGCGTCCCGTCGGCACCGCTGTACTGGGGCAGGCCGGTCGCCCGCCAGTAGACCATCGGCGCGAAGACCTGACAGAAGCGCGACATGGTGGCGTAGGCATAGCCCGGATGGTCATATGGGGTGGGCAGCGTGCTGGCGATCAGCAGGTAGCGCTCGCCGAGCCCGTTCATGCCCTGGATCCCGCCGCGGATCCCCGAGAGGTACTGGCCCACGTTCGGATCGGACGTGCTGTTGCCCTCGATCGTGAGTGCCAATCCATCCAGCCGCTGGCCCTGCTCCTCGAACTGGGCGGCCGCCAGTGCGTCGGCGGCATCCGAGGTCGGGTCATCGAGCATCGGCTCGATCCAGCCGATGATGCTCAGCCCGTGCGTGTGCGCAATCGGCAGCAGGTCCTGTAGCGCCGACGCGCCGTAGAAGTGGTGACGGGAGTCCGCGATCCTGATATAGAGATGGCTGAGGTCAGCCCGAACCGCCGCATCGACCAGCGCCGCGGCGCGATCGGCGTCCGGATCGTTCCAATCGCCGTTGAAGATCATCAGCCAGGATCCTTTGCCCTTGATGCCGTCCAGCGGCGAGCGAGGCGTTTGGGCAAAGGGCCGGGCGGTAACCGGGACCTTCAACACGGCAGCGACCGGTCGGCCAAAGCTGTGCATCACGTGGGCGGCCTGTGCCTCCTCCTGGGCGCGCGCCTCGAGGTAGGCCCGTAAGCCGAAGGGCGGCGTCAGGAGAGCGAACAGCATCACTCCCAGCACCACCCTTCCTCCAAACACCGTGACTTGCCGTAAGATGCGCGACATGCTCGTGGGAACGGCTCCCGCGCCGTTCGGGCGTGACACTACTGGCAAGTTCGAGCCCGTTCAAGCGCAGGGTCCCACGGCTAAGGTGATAAGCCCCTGCACAGTCAATGGCTCATCTTTTCCACTCCGTCACGCTCTGCACAGTGACGCCACAATTCACGCAAACGACACCGGCGTTCGGCGTTTATCACAAATCCTGACATGTCGGGTATAATTGTTTACAGCGTTACGTCCTGGAGGGCTGCTCTTGGCAATGCCGCATAAGTCCAGCGAAGTCTCTGACATGTTCGATATCGAGCCGCGCACGCTCTTCGTCTACGAGAGCGAGAACCTGATCGCACCCGAGCGGACCCCTACCCAGCGGCGACGTTACTCCCGACGCGACATCGAACGCATCCGGCTCATTCGAGAGCTCACCACCGTGCATGGCATCAACCTCGCGGGCGTCAAGGTGATCTTTTCCCTGATGGAGGCGGCGGTGCAGAGTCGGCTGCAAATCCCTGAGACGGAGTTCCCGGAGCTCGCCGGCGCCCGCCATCTCTGGGCCTGAGCCCGCTTAGCGACCTGCTTTTTCGGGTTGCGCCCTCGCGCATCCTGCTCGGCCTCGACTTCGATGGCACGCTCGCGCCGATCGTGTCTGATCCCGACCAGGCGATGCCAATGCCAGCCGTGCTCGCCCTGCTCAACGAGCTCAGCCATGACTTGCTGCGGATCGCCATCATCAGTGGCCGGGATACCGACGCCCTCGCGGCGCGGCTGCCGATCGACGGCCTGATCTTTGTCGGCAATCACGGATTGGAGGAGCGAAACGGCGAATCTCGGCTGCTGGCGGCGGCGAAGCCATTTGCCGCGCCACTCGGGCGCGCCGCCCTTGCCATTGCCGGGCTGGTGGAGACTGGCCGGCCGGGGGTACGCATCGAGCGCAAGCGCGCCGGCGTGAGTGTCCATTTCCGGAATGCGGCCGACCCACCGGCGACCGCGGCACTGCTCCGACCGGCCCTGGAGCGGATCGCCGACGGCGAGCAGCTTCGACTCTATGCTGGCCGGATGGTCTGGGAACTGCGGCCGCCGCTGGACATCAACAAGGGCGAGGTGCTGCGCCGGCTGGCGGCCACGGTTCGTCCGGCGGCCATCATCTATATCGGTGATGACGTGACCGATGCGGATGCCTTTTCAAGCTTGAAAGCGATGACCGATATCCCGACGGTTTCGGTCGGGGTCCGATCACATGAAGTACCCCGGGGGACATTCGCCGACTGCGACCTGACACTCGACGGGGTTGCCGGTACCGCGCAATTCCTCGGCGAGCTACGCGACCTCAGCCGGTCGGCTTAGGACGGACCCTCGCGCCGGACCGGGACCGTCTCCTCTCTCGCCACCTCCGGCTGCCGGGCGGCCATCGGCTCCACCAGGTCGCGGATATCCTGCAGTTGCGCCGAGATCCAGCGGGCGACATCGTTCTGTTGGACGACCGCACGCATCTTCTCGGCCCGGGCGTGGCGTTCGACCGGATCCATGAGCAGCGCCCGATGCATCGCCTGCGCCGTGGCATCGACATCGAAGGGATTGATAGTGATCGCCCATTCTCCGAGCTCTTCGTGGGTGCCGGCATTCTCCGAGAGCACAAGCGCACCGCCGCGTCGGTTCACCGTGATCCCTTCCTTCGCCACCAGGTTCATGCCGTCGTAGATGGGATTGACCAGCAGAACGTCAAACTGCCGGTAGCCCGCCACCGCTCGGTTCATGTCGTCGCGGAGCTCCAGCCGGATCGGCTGCCAGTCGGCGGACCCGAGTCGGCTGTTGATGACGCGCGCCACCTGCACCACCTGACGGGCGTACTCGCGATACTCGGGGACGTTCTGGCGGGTCTTCTGCAGCAGCCCCCAGAAGACGACCCGGCGATTCCATTCGGGATGCGCCTGCAGCAAGCGCTCGTAAGCGATGAAGCCGCGGATGATGTTCTTGGAAAGATCCATGCGGTCGACCCGGTAAATCAACTGCTCGGGCCGCCATCGGAGAATCTCGCGCTCCGCCCGCTCGACCGCCGGGCTGGCGGCGGTTCGCTCGAACTCCCGGACGTCGATCGAGATCGGGTAGCGACGCACCCAGACGGTGCGGCCCCGGTAGAAGGCGGTCTGCTGGCGGAAGTCCACCGGCAGGCCCATGTTTTCCTCACAGGTCAGCAGAAAGTTGCGCACGTCGGAGTAGGTCTGGAGGCCGACGATATCCGCCGCCAGCAATCCGTCCATGATCTCGTCGCGCATGTAGTGCGGCAGCACCTTCCAGTACTGCGGCGTGGGCCAGGGGATGTGGACGAAATGCTGCAGGACGGCATCGGGCAGCTCGCGCCGCACCAGCCGGGGGACCAGGTAGAGGTGGTAGTCGTGTGAGAGGACGAGCGGGCGCTTTCGGCCGCGCCGGGCTTCGCGGACAACCTGCTGGGCGAACAGCTGGTTGACCAGCCGGTAGCCCTGCGTCCAGGCCCGGTGCGTACTGTCATCGAGCACCGGTGCCTCCGCGAGGTTCCACAGGTAGTGCTGCACGAACCAGAGGAGCGGATTGGCGATCGTGTTGTAGTAGAGGTCGTAGGCGAGGCGCGGCGGGTTCACCCAGCTCACCTGGAACCGCGAACCGTCGGTCGTCGCGACCATCATCGGTTCGCCGCCGCTGCCCAGCTCGAGCTCGCCCTCGAATCCGTCCCGCATCGACGCAACCCAGACGGCCCCGGTCGCCTGCGCCAGCCCCGAGAGGCCGGTCACCAGCCCACCGGCGCCGCGGACGAAGCGTTCCCCGTTGGCGGGCTCGGGGGCCAGGTCGACCGGCGGCCGGTTGGCGGCCACGATCGGGTGGAAGTCCTTGAGGAGCCGCCGGGTGTACTGCTCGATCGCCAGCATCGCTACGAACTAACTCTACGCGGCGGTGCCGGCACAACCCCTGCGATGCCGTCAGGGTTGCGCGGCTGACCAATAAGTGATACCCTGAATATCAAATTACACGCAGGCAGACCCGGCGGGTGCCCGCCCAAGGGGGTGAGAGCGTGGGAAAGAGGAAACGGATGCCGGCGATTGCCCCCGGACGGGCGGTCTTCACGCCGAGTATCGCGAGCGAGATTCTGAACCTGCACCCGCGCACGCTGATGATCTACGAGAGCGAGAACCTGATCAAGCCGCAGCGGACCGCGACCAACCGGCGGCGCTATTCGGAGGACGACATCCGGCGCGTCCGGGTGATCCAGTTCCTCACGCGCCAGAAGGGCGTCAACCTGGCCGGCGTCAAATACGTCCTCCACCTGCTCCAGTCGCTTGGCGACCAGGGTCTCGATCTTAATCAGGTCCGCGAGCTGGACACATTACAGGAAGTGTCCGGAAACGGCTTGACGGCCTGATTTCACCACTCTGCGCGAAAACCCTTGACACGCCTTGCTGACTATGTAACAGTATGCGTATCAGGTTTTATGCGTCATCAGGCCTGCTTATTCGACGAAAGTGAAGGGAGTCATTAGATGCTAAGCGACGCGATCGACGAGATCCATCGGGAGTTCGAGGCGGCGGCCGACCGGCGAAACCAGGAGCTCGAGCGGAGAGCCGACGTCCGTCGGGCTGACGATTTTCTGCTGTCGATCGAGGACATCATCGAGAACCGTCGAGGCGCAGTCCCCGCACCCCTGATGGACGAGATTACCCGGTTCGTGCGGCCGCTGAGCCGGAAGTTGCTCCGCGCTCTCAACCGCAACGTCACGCGCGATCCGGTGCGGGTCCTTGATGTTCTGTTCGACGTTCAGCAACTCCTGCTGCCGCGCCTGATGGTGGCGTAGCCCAGACCGAGGGGGGTCCGTCCGGGAAGAAAACCCATAGCCAGCGCGCTCAATAAGCCGGATAGCCCTTGAAGTTGAATCCGGAGTGTGCGTGAAATAGCCTGTGCGGCCGGTCGGAGTACCCTGCTGAGGTTCCCTTGATGCGACAGATCATGGCCCGCGAACGCGGGTTTCGAGCGACGCTCCGGCGTCGCTGGTGGGTTTTCCCAATCGTCCTGGTGCTGGTGGCGGCTGGGCTGATCGCCCGGGCGCTGACCGCGCCGCTGGCGGTCAATGCCAGCGTCGCCGATGGCGACCATGCCGTTGTCCGGAACTCGGCCGTCGTCCTCGCGTTCAACCAGGACATGGATCTCGCCTCCGTCGAGAACGGTTTCCGTATCACGCCACTGGCCCCCTTCACCGTCGTGGTCAAGAATCCCCGAACCTTCGAGTTCCATCCCTGGTTACAGCCCGATACCGCCTATCGCATCAGGGTGATCGGCGCCCGCAAGAGCATCGGGTTTGGGAGCCAGGATTATGCGATGGCGTTTCATACCGAGCCGGCGCCCAAAGTTGCCAACGCCACGTTCAACGGCGGCGCGCTCGCCGATGGCCAGGAAGCCGTACCGGTGCGGGGCAACGTCAAGATCACCTTCTCGCAGCCGATGGACGGCCTGCGCACGCCCATCCTCCTCGATGGGAAGGCCATCGACGCCAAGGGCATTACCTGGGACAAGACCGGAGAGAGCGCCACGCTCGCCCTGACGCTCAGCCACAGCCGCACCCACACGTTGCTGGTCCCGAAGACCGCGGAAAACCGCAGGCACGATCTCGCGATCGCTGACTGGACACTCAACTTTACGACGATGGTGCAGGTGCCGTCGGCTGGATCGACCGCCCGGATTGGGGCATCCAGCGCGCCGATCATCATCCAGATCGAGAACAGCTCGCAGCCGACGGTACGGCCGCAGACCGGGATGCAGCAGGCCGACATGATCTACGAGTACATCAGTGAGTTCGGCATCCCGCGGTTGTCGGCCATCTACTGGCATCCACCGACGAGCCTGCTGGGGCCGGTGCGGAGTTGCCGCCTGATCACCGTTCAGCTGGAGCAGATGTACCGCGGCATGATCTACTGCTCGGGCGCCAACAACTATGTCCTCGGCCAGGTTTGGAAATGGCCGAACGTGGTCTATGACTATGCCTACATGTACGCGTATATGTACCGGGCATCGGATCGCTATGCGCCTCACAACGTGATCGCGCGGCCCGACCAGGTCACCGCCCACACGGCGCAAGCCAACCTGCCGGCACTCAACTACGACATCGCGCCCGGCCACCCGGATGTGCCGCTCCCCGGAGCGACACCGGCAACCAGCGTATCGATTCCGCAACACGGGAGCGTCTGGCGCTATGACGCTAACTCGAAGCAGTACCTCAAGTGGCAGGACGGCGCGCCGTTCACCAACGTCGGCACCGGTCAGGTACACGCTAAGAACCTGATCATCGAGCGCGTGGCGTCTCACCTCGATACCAACCCCGGCAACACGGGCGTGCACGGCACCTACAACACCGAGTACTACGAGCTCGCCGGAGAGGGCACGGCCGACATCTATTCCGACGGCGGAATGATCCATGTGACTTGGAAACATCCGAATCGCGACTTACCGGTTGTCTACTACGATGCCAGCGGCAACCCGGTGGACCTCAACACCGGGCTGACCTGGGTTCACGTGATAGGGAGTAACCAATGACCTTGACGCAAAGACTTCGCCAACGCTGGTGGTTGGCCCCGATCGCCATCTTCGTGGTGGCGGCTGCCATCGTGATTCGCATCATCACCACGCCGCTCGAGGTGAGCGCCAACGTCAGCGACGGCGACCAGGCGGTCCCCCGAACGGCCACGATCGATCTTCACTTCAACCAGGACATGAAGGCTGACTCGGTCCAGCGCGCCTTCAGCATGACGCCGCCGGTGATGGTGGCGTTCAAGGCGGTCAGCCTCAAAGAATTCCAGTTTCGGCCGAAGATGGCCCCGAACACCGCCTACCACGTCAGCGTCAAGGACGCGCAAAACACATCCGGGCGCGGCGTGAGCAGCGGCTTCCGCTTCAAGACCGAGCCGGCGCCCGCCATCGCTGCGGTCAAGGTCGACAACGCGGCGGTTACCGATGGCCAGCAATCACTGAAGCCGGCCGGCGCGGTCAAGATCGATTTCTCCCAGCCGATGGATGGCGGCAAGACGCCGATCGTCGTCAACGGCAAGACGCTCGACACTAAAAAGGTCAGCTGGGCCAGCGACGGCAAGAGTGCCACGCTGGACCTGAAGCTGGCTCACAGCCGCCAGTACCAGCTGTCCATCCCGCAGGCGGCGGTCAACCGCAAACAGGACCCGCTGGCGGCGGATTGGAAGCTTGCGTTCACGACTATCATCGAAGTCCCGTCGCAGGGAGACCCCGCCCGGATCGGCTCCGGTGCTCCCACCATCATCCAGGTCGAGAACAGCATCGATGCCCGTCCGCAGGCCGGCATGCAGCAGGCCGACATGGTCTACGAGTACATCAGTGAGGGCTCGATCCCGCGGCTGAGCGTCATCTACTGGCACCCGCTACCCGACCTGGTCGGACCAGTGCGCAGCTGCCGCCTGATCACCATCCGCCTGGTGATCATGTACAAGGGCATGATCTATTGCTCGGGCGCCAACGATTACGTCCTTGGGCTGACCTGGCAGCATCCGAACCTGGTCAACGATTACAGCCACGGCGCGGGCAACGTGTACTACCGGGACAACAACGGCCGCTACGCGCCGCACAACGTGATGATGCATGGCAACAACGTCACCACGTTCACTGCGCAGAAGAACCTGCCGGCGCTGCAGTACGACATCGCGCCGAAGCATCCAGATGCCACGTTCACCGGCGATGCCGCGCCCACGATTTCGGTGCCTGATCATGGCGCCTCCTGGCAATACGACGCCGGCTCCAGGCAATACGTCAAGACGCAGGACGGTCGGCCTTTCAATAACGTGGGCACCGGCCGCCTGCATGCCAAGACCGTGATCGTGGAGTACGTCACCTCATTCCTCGATACCAATCCCGCCAACAGCTTCCATGGCTACTACACGGAGGCCTACGAGCTGACCGGTGACGGCCGGGCTGACATCTTCGTTGATGGGGTCTTGATCCACGCCACCTGGCACCACCCTGACGCCAACGTTCCAGCCGTCTACCTCGATGCGAACGGAAATCCGATCGATCTGGACAACGGCCTGACCTGGGTGCACGTGATCGGCTCCCAGAAATGGCATAGCGGGATCTAACGCTGATCGCCTGAGGGGTAGGGCTCACGGTCCTGCCCCTCAGCTCCGGCACAATCTAGGAATGCCGCAGGCCGTAACGACGACGGTGTACGTCGTTCCGCATACCCATTGGGACCGCGAGTGGTATGCGACCTTCGAAACGTTCCGGGCCCAACTCGTCGAGCTCTGGGACCAGCTGCTGGTGCTGACCGAGGCGGATCCCGATTTCCGTTTCTTGATGGATGGGCAAACGGTCGTGATCGACGATTATCTTGAGGTCCGTCCGGAGGCGAAGACCCGACTGGAGGCGGCGATACGCCGGGGCCAGATCCAGGTCGGGCCCTGGTACACCCTCCCCGACGAGTTCTTGGTCAGTGGCGAGACCCTGGTTCGCGACCTCCAGCGTGGGATCGCATCCGCCGACGCGCATGGCGGATCGATGCGCGTCGGCTACCTTCCCGATTCCTTCGGCCACGCGGCACAAATGCCGCAGATCTACCGCCAGCTCGGCTTTGCTCACGCCGCCGTCTGGCGCGGCGTTCCCCTCGCCATCGACCGCGTGGCCTTCACCTGGGAAGCGCCGGATGGTAGCCGGATCCTGACTGCCTATATGGGCAATTCCTATTCGCATGGCGTGGATTTGCCAACCGAACCAGCGGCGCTGGCCACCCGGATCGCCGCGGCGCTGAAGGCCATCGAGCCCTTCCGGCCAGCGGGCGACGTCCTCCTCATGAATGGCAATGACCATGTTCTGCCGCAGGCGGCGTTGAGCGCGGCGGCGCGCGGCGCCAGCGGGCGGCTCGACGGCACTGTTATCCGGCTGGCTCGCCTCGAGGACTACCTCGCGACGCTGCCGGAGCAGGGCTGGCCCCGCTGGCCCGGAGAGTTGCGCTCGTCGGCGCGGGCCAATATTTTGATGGGCACGCTCTCAGTCCGGGCGCCGGACAAGCAGCGCTACTTCACGGCAACCGTAGCGCTCGAGCGAATGGCGGAGCCGATCGCCGCCTTGACCGGCATCGATGCGACCGGCGCGCTCGACCAGGCCTGGCGGCTGATCCTGCAGAACGCCGCGCACGATACCGCCTGCGGCTCGGGGATCGATGCCGTCGCGGAGGCGTCGGGAGAACGCAGTGCCGCGGCATTCGAAATCGCCGAACAGCTGGTCGCCCGCGCCCTACCACTGCTGGCCGGAGCCGGCCAGGTCTGGAACCCCAGCCCATTTCCGCGGCAGGACCTGGTGGAGGTTGACGGGGCGCTCGTTCTCACGCCGGTGATTGCGGGAGGATCCGTAAGCGAGCTGACGACGACGCGCCCCCTCATCCCGGCTCGCGCCGGCGGAACCCGGCTGGAGAACGCGCATCTGGCGTGTGAGTTGCATCCCGACGGAACGCTCGCCGTGCTGGACCGGCAAACCGGCCTGCGCTATCCGGGACTGGTCCAACTG
>VBGO01000306.1 GCA_005882525.1 Chloroflexota bacterium | reverse complement strand
CAGGCGCTGCGCAAGCTGACCGGCGCCATCTCCAGGTCCAGCACCTCGGTGATCTTCATCAACCAGTTGCGGGAGAAGGTCGGCATCATGTTCGGCAATCCCGAGGTGACGACCGGCGGCCGGGCGCTGAAGTTCTATGCCTCGGTCCGGCTCGACATCCGCAAGGTCGATTCGATCAAGAACGGCCTGGACGTCACCGGCAACCGGGTGAAGGTCAAGGTGGTCAAGAACAAGGTGGCCCCGCCCTTCAGGTCGGCTGAGTTCGACATCCTCTATAACGAGGGGATCTCCTACTGGGGCAGCGTGCTGGACGCCGCCGTCGACGGGGCCCTGGTGGAAAAAGCCGGCTCGTGGTTTTCCTGCAACGGCCAGCGGCTCGGGCAGGGCCGGGAGCAGACGGTTGGCTTCCTCAAGGCGAATCCGAAGCTCGGCGAAGAGCTGATCGCGCAGCTGAAAGGGAAGGCGGCGGAGAAGGTCCTCCAGCCGGCGTGAGACCGGGCGGCCGGCGGGCGACGCCGACCGCGCGCGAGCCGGAGAGTGCGCAGGCCGCGTACACGGAGGCGGTCAAGCGGCTGGCCCGCCAACCGCAGTCGCGGGCGGCCCTGCGGCAGCGGCTCCTCCGGCTCGGCTATGCCGACGCCGCGGTGGACGCCGCACTCGACCGGGCCCAGGGGGACGGCTACCTTAACGACCGGGAGTACGCCGCCTCGCTGGTGCGGCGGCGTACCAAGGGTCGTGGCCATGCCCTGATCGCCCAGGAGCTCCGGGCCAAGGGGATCGACGAGCTGGCGGCGGCTCCGGCGCTGGCCGCGGTTGACGCCGACGTCGAGGCGGAGCAGGCCCTTACGCTGGGCCGCAGCCTGCTGGCCCGCCGGCGGCCGGCCGACCCCCAGGCGCTGCTGGCCTACGTCGGTCCGCGCCTCGCCCGGCGGGGCTTCAGCGGCGGGCTGGTGTACCGGGTTTGCCGCCTCCTGAGCGAGGAATGGGAGGCCTCCGGCGCGTTTGACAGCCCCCTGAAACGCGACTAAAATAGTCAAGATTTTGTCGCTCTGTAACGACTAGTCCCGCCGCGCCCACGCGCGGTGCGAAGAACTTTCACAAGTCCATAAGCGAGGTGTAACTATGCCCAATCCATTACTCCTGGTCGCAGGTGTCGTGGTGGGTGCGCTTGTGGGTGCCCTCATCGCCTACCTCTGGGTTGGCAGCCGGAACCGGCAGCGCGATCTCGTCTCCAGTGCGGAGCGGGAGAAGCTGCTGTCCGATGCCGAGACCCAGATGAAGGAGATGGTCCTCGAGGCCAAAGAGGAAGCCCACCGCATCCGTCTCAGCCTGGAACTGGAAGTACGCGACGCGCGTGCGGAGATCCAGCGTTCGGAACGCCGGGTCCAGCAGAAGGAAGAATCGATCGATCGCAAACTCGAAGACCTCGATCGGAAGGAACAGGGAGTCACGGCGAAAGAGTTGGAGATCGGGAGGACCAGGGAGCGCGTCAATGACGCCCTCGCCGAGCAGGTCAAAGAGCTCGAGCGGATTTCGGGAATGACGCGAGTCGAAGCGAGGACGACGATCCTCACCAACCTTGAAAAGGAACTCAACCAGGAGATCGCTCAGAAGATTCGTCAGGGCGAGGAGATCGTCAAAGAGGAGAGCGAGAAGCGCGCCCGCAATATCCTGGTGACCGCGATGCAGCGGGTTGCCGCCGAACAGACTGCGGAAACGTCGGTTTCGGTGGTGGCCATCCCCAGCGACGAAATGAAGGGCCGCATCATCGGTCGGGAAGGCCGCAACATTCGAGCGCTCGAACATGCGACCGGGGTCGACCTGATCATCGACGACACGCCAGAGGCCGTCATCCTGAGTGGCTTCGACCCGGTCCGCCGCGAGGTGGCGCGAGTGGCCCTGAATCATCTGCTCGTCGACGGCCGGATCCATCCGGCCCGGATCGAAGAGATGGTGACCAAGGCTCGCAACGACGTCCAGAACCGGATTCGCGAAGAAGGCGAACAGGCGATGTTCGAGACCGGTGTCACCGGCCTTCATCCGGAGCTGGTCAAGCTGTTGGGGACGCTGGCCTTTCGGACCAGTTACGGACAGAACGTCCTAACCCACAGCAAGGAGGTCTCCTTCCTCTGCGCAATGGCAGCGGCTGAGATCGGCGCCGACGTGGCGCTGGCCCGCGAGGCCGGCCTGCTGCACGACATCGGAAAGGCGATCGACCATGAGGTCGAGGGGTCGCACGCCATCATCGGCGGGGAACTTCTCAAGCGGATCGGCAGGCCAGACACGCTGGTCAATGCCGTCGCCGCCCACCACATGGACGTCGAGCCCACCAGCCTGGAGGCCATCCTGACGGTAGCCTGCGACGCCGTTTCGGCAGCCCGTCCCGGCGCCCGCCGGGAGACGCTCACGACCTACATCAAGCGGCTCGAGAAGCTGGAGAGCATCGCCAACTCCTTCGAAGGCGTGGAGAAATCGTTCGCGATCCAGGCGGGTCGGGAGATCCGCATCATCGTCAAGCCGGACGCCATCGACGACAGTCGGGCCCAGATCCTCGCCCGCGATATCGCAAAGCGAATCGAAGGCGAGCTCAGCTACCCGGGCCAGATCAAGGTGACAGTGATCCGCGAGACTCGTATCGTCGAATTCGCCAAGTAAGCCAAGAGGCGACCCCGCGAGGGGCCGCCTCTTTCCTTTTCAGGAAGAGCCCGGTGCCAGCAGGGCGCGCATTCCCAGGCGAAAAGCGGTCGCGCCTGACTGCGCCGGATGGCGGACGTAGACCGCCCGGCTCCCTAACGTCTCGGCGGCGATCCGGCCTACACCAACCAGCAACCGCGGCTGAAGGATGTCGACCAGGCGTTCGGCGAAGACGACGCCGGCGGTCACCTCGCCTCGCGTTGGGCGCCGGTTGGATAGTGGCTGGCCCGGCAGGTAGGGGTGGGTGGGCACCGTGTTCCAGAGGATGACCCGCCGCTCGGCACCGAACTCTTCGAGGACACCGTGCACGATCGTCCCCGACGGCTCCTTCCACGGTCGCGGACGCCGGCTCGACCGCCGGTACGGATCGCCCCAGCGCAGAAGGTCGTACTCGCTGGTAAACGCGATCCCGGACCAGCGCATCCCCTGGTAGCCGGCCGCCTCGCCGACCGCCAGGACATCGGCGTCACGCCGCTCGTCGAGGTAGTGCCGCAAGTTCGCCAGCCTGATCTCAGCCGCTCCCGGGACATCGTCGGGTCCCGCGTCTCGGAATTGGTTGAAGGTGGCGCCG
>VBGO01000305.1 GCA_005882525.1 Chloroflexota bacterium | reverse complement strand
AGGCCGAGCACGATCGGCCCGAACAGCTCACCGACGCTGCCCGCCATCCAGAACATGCCGACCGCCGCCCCCCTGTTGTGCGGCCCTGATGCGGCGGCCACCGCGGACTGTCCCGAAACGAGGAAAATCCCGAAACCGACGCCCTCCAGGATGAGGAGCCCGGTCAGCGCGAGCGCCGACGTGGTATGCGCGATCGCGACGTCGATCGCCGCCTCGGCGAGCAGCACTCCCACGAGCGTCCAGCGGGCAGGCAGGCGCGTCGACAGCGGTCCCATCGGAATCCGGCCCGACGCCGACGCGATCGACCTCCAGGCGAACAGGGATCCGATCGTCACTGTGCTGATGCCCACGGCGCGGGCGTAGATCGGAAAGTACGTGAATATGGCGCCGGTCATCGACAACGTCATCGCGATGTTGGCGATGCACGCCATCAGCATCACCGGCTCTCTGATGAGAGTCCGCAGCGCCCCTAGATCGACCAGCGCACTGCCGATCGACGGCCCGCCTCTTCCCGGCTTCATGCGCACCAGGCGTACGGCGCCGAACACCGCGCCCGCAAGGGCGAAGGCGGCACCCACCAGATACGCCTCCGGGTAGCCGGCGTTCGCCGCCACCCAGCTTCCGATGAGAGGGCCCACCGCAAAGCCCGAGCCCATCGCGGCGGTGTAGATGCCGATTGCGGCACCGCGGTCTCGCGGTTCGACCACATCGCCGATGTATGCGACACCCAGCGGAAAGGTCGCGACCATCGCAACGGCCTGGAGAAGACGCGGAAGGAAGAGCCACTCGGCGTTGGGGGCCATCGCATAAGCGACAAAGGACACCGCAAACATCACCATCCCGCCGACGAGCACGGACTTGCGGCCCAGGCGATCCGAGAGGATGCCAACCGGGAGCGCCGATATGAGGCGGCCGAGCCCGAGCATGGCGGTGATGACTCCGAGCAATCCCAGTGAAGCGCCAAGCCCAGTTGCGTACAGGGGAAATACCGGCGTCGGCACCCCGGTGACGATGTCGGCGATGAAGATCAGGCTGCAGATGTCCAGGACTTCACGCCGAAACAGCCGGCGGTAGGTGAGCGGGACGCGCGACATGCTTCGCAGATTAAGGTAGTTTGGCGAACGAACGTGCGTTTTCAAATCGGCTTTGCCGCGCCGCTCACGACACCGCAATCCATCGTCGGAGTCCCGATGCTCCGGGCGGTCGAAATGGCGGCCGCCGACGCGCGCCACCGCGGCATTGACATCGACGTCAAAGCTGTCGATGACAGAGAGCACGAGAGGACGGCGGTTAAAGTCGCCGAGGAGCTGGTCAGCGACCCGTCCGTGATCGCCGTCGTCGGCCACAAGAACAGTGGTCCGAGCAAGGCGGCCGCTCCCGTTTACGCCAGGGCGGGGTTGCCGCAGGTCACCCAGTGCTCGACAGACAACTCACTCAGCCGGTCGGGATGGAGGACCTTCTTCCGGCTCTGCGCCGACAACGAGCGACAGGCGGAGGTCGCCGCGATGTTCGCGCACCGCAGGCTGCCAGACGCTCGAGCTTTCGCAGTGCATGACGGAACGGATTACGGGCGGCCTCTCGTCGAGGCGTTTGCGCGTCGTTTTGAGGAGCTCGGCGGCAGACCGGTGCGTGTGCTCGGGATGCGGGTGGGCCAGGAGGACTTCAGCGAGGTCGTCGGCCAGATCAGGGCAGGCAACGCCGACATCGTCGACGTGGGCGCCACCGAGATCGAGAGCAGCAAGCTGATGAAGGCCCTCCACGCCGCCGGCGTGCGCCCTCTCGTCATCAGTTCCGAGGGGGGTCCGGACAACCCGATCGTCCGCCTGGCCGGCGCGGCGGGCGAGGGCAGCGTGCACCTGTACGCGGGCTCAGACCCCACCTCCACGGCGGCGTCGCGAGACCTGGTCAAGCGCTGTCGCGATGCGTTCGGAGAAACGCCGTCCTATGTGGTCGAGTGCTACGACGCGGTGAGCGTGATCGCGGCGGCGCTGGAACGCGGCGCCGCCAACCGCGCGGAGCTGCGCGAGGCGATCGCCGCAACCGACCTGGCAGGATTCGGAGGCCGCATCCGCTTTGACGCCAACGGCGACCGCATCGATGCCCCCGTGAGCCTGTGGACGATCCGCGGCGGGGCGATGGTGCCGCTCGCCGAGAGCGTTCCGAGCTAGACGGCAGCCTTCTGCTTCAGCAGTTCGCGGACGTGTCCGAGCAGCGTGATCGCCTTCGCCACCCGCTCGTGCGGAATGCCCGGGTACTTGACGCGGAACATGACGTGCAGGCGATCACCGGCGATGTCGCGCAGCCTGCGCAGGTTCGCCGCAATCTCTTCCGCTGAGCCGAGCATGATCTCGGTCCGCCTGGCGTCCAGCTCGTCCTTGGTCATCCTCTCGGGGTACCAGTCTGCGTAGTCCGCAGGGGGAAGCCCGTACCACGAACCATAGGTGCGCCGAGTCAACATGTACGCGCCTTTCACCTGGTCCCAGGCGTCGTCCGCGCCGTGCTCGGACACAAAACCGCCGAGGGTCATCGCGAACTCCTGGTCTTCATAGCGCCGCCCGTGACGTTCCAGCGCGGATCTGTACCGATTGACCATGTCCTGCACACGCCAGTAGATGTCGCGGTTGTATCCGCTCGCGCCAAACGACTTCGAGTCGGTGCCGCCGTCCATGATGAAGCCGTCACCCAGCCGCGCCGCGCGGTCGAGCGAAGCGTCGACGTAGCCGGCGATCCAGACCGGCGGGCCGCCAGCGCGCTGTGGCTTCGGGTGCACGTCGACGGCGTCAAAGCTCCAGTGCTTGCCATGGAAGGTGACTGGCTTGTCGCGCCACGCGAGCTTCATCACCTGGACGAGCTCCTCGGTCATCGGCGCGCGGACCGCGCGGCGAACATTGAATCCGGCGTACTCGACGTCGCGGTACCCAAGGCCAACCCCGATGACCAACCGGCCGTTCGAGAGCAGGTCGACCATCGCCGCCTCTTCGGCGAGCTTGATGGGGTTGTGCAGCGGGCCCAGAACCACAGAAGGTCCGAGCGTTATCCGGGACGTGACCGCGGCGACCGCGGCGCACATGCCCATGACGTTGGGGTTCCAGTTCAGGAAGTGGTGCTCGGTGTACCAGATCGAGTCGAGCCCGACCCGCTCAGCGAGCCTTGCCTGCTCCAGGTCGTTCGCATAGGCCTGGTGATGGGTGATGCCCTCGGAGGGAATCCACTCGGCGCTGTACACGCCGAGACCCAGTTTCACTTCCTAGCGCCGCCCATCTCGACCATCGTCAGCTTCATCTGTACCTGGTCTCGCGACACCAGCGTCGGCCATAAAGAAACCGAAGGGCGCGGCTGAGCCGGAGAGAGATACCCCGTGCCGATGCCGCCAAGCGTCCAGAGGTGCGTCGATTCCCGTTTGACCGTGTCCGCATCCTCCTTAGTCCGGGTGCGCGCCGCCACGCGCAGCCCCACCTCGTTCATCTCGCCAGGCTCTGGCGCCACCGGCCCGTGGAGCGCGTTGACGCCGATGTAGTCGAAGTGCAGCTCGATCGGATCGACACCAAGGAGCTTGAGACGTTCGCGGATGATCCGCTCTCCTCGCCTGGCCTTCTCGTACGCGTCGGGCCAGCTGAAGAGGAGCGACCCCTCACCTTCCCAACCGTCCCGATAGCCGATACAGACCTTAAGCTTGTCGGGCAGCCCCTTGCCGCTCATGTTCGATAGCTTCACCCGCTCGGGCGCGATCTCCTCGACCTTGACAGTGGTGAAGTCAGCGATGCCGTCGGGCATGTAGTAGTTGTTCGGATCGCCGATCTCGTAGACGAGCTGCTCCTTGACGGTCCATTCGTTTAGGAGGCCGCCGGATCCCTCCACCTTGGAGATCACCGCCGTTGCATCCTCGCTCACCTCGGCAATCGGGTAGCCCGGTCGCCATGGGTCTTTCGACTGCCGCCACAGGTTAGAAACCGCCCCGGTGGCCAGGGCGGCGCACTCGACGGTATGACCGATCGTGATCGCCGCGCCAATCTTGTCTTTGTCGCTGGGGTCGTAGGTCCAGCCGAACTCGTGCATCATCGGGCCGATGAACAGAGCCGTGTCAGAGACGCGGCCGCATACCACGACCT
>VBGO01000299.1 GCA_005882525.1 Chloroflexota bacterium | reverse complement strand
GCAAGAGGTTCTTCAGCTCGCCCGGATGGCGGCGGATGCGTTGCGAAAACTCGGAGAGCGTGACGGTCAGTGCATCCGGACCCAGCTCCGCCCATCCGGGGATCGTCGGTAGGGCGCCCGGCACCACCCAGTAGACGCGGCCCATCTTCACGGTGTCGAGGAAGCGCAGCTCGTCGCCACCCTCGAACGTGATCCGAAATACGGTCGCGGCCGCGACCTTTTCCGACGCGGTCGTCCACTGCAGCCGCCCGCCCAACATGGGGTTGATCACGAGATGCTGCCCGCTCACGTCGAAGATCAGGAACTTGCCGCGGCGCCAGATCCGCTCGAAGGTTCCGCCGGTCAGTTGCCGGGCATACTCGTCGGGCGGGGTGCGCAGGAGGAAGCTGAGCTTCGGCGACGTCCAGACCTGGACGATCTTCCGGCCTTCGACTCTGGGACCAAGGTACTGGCGCAGCACTTCGAGCTCGGGGAGTTCAGGCACTGGCGGTCAGGCTACTGCATCGACGCCCGACTCGGAGCATGATTGGTATCCATGACGCCCGAGTCGGCGCACGCCTACGCCGTCGAAATCGATCGCGTGGACAAGCGGTTTGGCGCCATCGTGGCCCTCGACAACGCCAGTCTCCGGATCCGCCGCGGCGAAGTCTACGGGCTGCTCGGCCCCAATGGCGCGGGGAAGACGACGCTCATCCGCAGCCTGGTCGGGCTGGTTGCGCCCGAGCAGGGGACGGTGACGGTGCTCGGCCAGCGGATGCCGCAGCTCGGCGTGCTGGCTCGCGTCGGTTACATGACGCAGCAGGCCGCGCTGTATCCGGATCTCTCGGCCGAGGAGAACGTTCGCTTCTTTGGCGCCATCAATGGACGCGTGGACGGCGTCCGCGAGGCGCTGGAGTTCGTCGATCTCTGGGATCGGCGCAAATCGGTGGTCAGCACGTTGAGCGGCGGGATGCGCACCCGGTGCTCGTTAGCCTGCGCCCTCGTCCACAAACCGGAACTGCTGCTTCTGGATGAGCCGACCGTTGGGGTTGATCCGCAGCTGCGCATCCAGCTCTGGGGTCGGTTTCGCAAGATGGCAGCCGCCGGCACCTCCATCCTCATTTCGAGTCACGTGATGGACGAGGCCGAGCGATGCGACCGGCTGGGACTGATCCGATTCGGTCGAATGCTGGCCGAAGGTACGGTGGCCGAACTGAAGGCGAAGGCCGGTGTCGATCGGCTGGAGGACGCGTTTCTCAAGCTGTCTGAGGATCGCGAGCCATGAGCCTCGAGCGCGTCCGCGCCATCACGCAACGGATTTTGCAGCAGTTTCGGCGCGACCATCGAACGCTCGCGCTGCTCTTCGGCGCGCCCCTCGTCATCCTGGCGCTACTTGGCTATCTGCTTCGCGGTGGCGGCGACGTCCCGCAGATGGGCGTGGTCAACCTGGACGGCGGCGGCCTGGGCAGCGTCGTCGCCTCGGCGCTCGAAAGGTCGAAGACCGTGGCCGCATCGCCCATGTCGGAGGCCGACGCCGAAGCCAAACTGCGGTCCGGCGACCTGGCCGGGTACGTGTTGCTGCCGTCCGACTTCTCCGTAAAGGCGCAGCAGTCGCGCCTGATCGCACCCGAGGTTCACCTCGAGGGCAGCCAGCCCGGTCTTTCACAAAGCATCCTGCAGGCCGTGAGCGAGTCATTCGCTGCCCTGGCCGGGCAGGCCGGCGGTGTGCGCTTCGCTCCGCAGGTCACCTTCCTCTACGGCGGGCCTAACTTCGACACGCTCGACTACTTCGGCGCCGCCTTCATCGGCCTGGTGGTCTTCTTCCTCGTCTTCGTGATCACCGCCGTCGCCTTCCTCCGCGAGCGCGGCCAGGGGACCCTCGAACGCCTGATGGCCAGTCCGCTGCGGCGGGCGGAGATCGTGCTGGGCTACATGCTGGGCTTCACGGTGCTGGCGCTGGTGCAATCGGCCGAGGTGCTCGCCTTCAGCCTGCTCGTGCTGCACGTCCACAATGTCGGCAACGTTGCGTTGATCTTTGTTCTCGAGGCGTTGATGGCGATCGCCGCCGTCAACCTGGGCATCTTCCTCAGCATGTTCGCCCGTACGGAATTCCAGGCGGTGCAGTTCATCCCGCTCGTGATCGTGCCGCAAATGTTGCTGGCCGGCATCATCTTCCCGGTGAGCACTGAGCCCGGGCCGCTCCAGGCGCTCTCCCATGTTCTACCCCTGACCTATGCCGTCGAGGGATTGCGAAACATCATGATCAAGGGCGCGAACCTGACATGGTCATCGCTGCAGCTGGACTTCGCCGTGGTGCTCGGCTTCTGCATCCTGGTGATCCTCGCCGGAGCGACGACGCTCCGCCGCCGCATCGCCTGATCGCCCGCTCCAGGTCTCTGGCGGCCACCTGAGCAAGTGCGCTCGATAAACTGGCCGGATGAAGCCTCTGATTTCGGGCGCGCACGTAATGATCTACAGCCACGATGCCGAAGCCGATCGCGCGTTCTTCACGGGTGTTCTTGGCCTCGACTCGATAGATTCGGGCGGCGGCTGGCTGATCTTCGCGCTTCCCCCCGCGGAGGTCGCGATCCATCCGACCGAGGACAAGGTCCATCACGAGCTGTACCTCCTGTGTGAGGACATTGACGCGACTGCCAAGGAGTTGGAACGAAGAGGTGTCCCGCTCAAGCGCCCCTTCGACGAGGCCCGCTGGGGACGCGTGACCGAGATCACCCTGCCTGGCGGCGGACAGATCGGCCTCTACCAACCAAAGCATCCCCTCGCCCATTCGAAGGCCGCGGGCAGCTCAAAAGCGACCGGGTAGGCGCGGCGTTAGCTCAGTCGCGCAGTGCGAGGATGATCACAACCAACACGACCAGGATGATGATGCCGCCGATGGCCAAAAGGACGATGAGACCGATCACGGCAGTCCCACGCTAGCACAGGCCTTCCGCCCGAGGGGCTCTGGCCCCTATGGTGATAGCGGGGAGTAATGCTCCACCTATTTCGGCAAAAAAGGGAGGCCCACGGTGCCCGGGAAGAAGAAGAGCTCGTCGATCAAGAACCCGAAGACCTACGAGGGGCTGAAGAAGAAAGGTATGCCGAAGAGCCGAGCCGCGGCGATCAGCAACGCGCAGGCCAAGAAGAAGAGGAAGAAGAAGTAATCGGACTCACCGCCCCTCGGCGCCGACGATAGACTGAACCCGGTGAAGCCCCTCGTCTCCGGCGGACACGTGATGATCTTCAGCCACAACGCCGAAGCGGACCGCGCCTTCTTCAGCGACGTGCTCGGTCTCGACTCGATAGATTCGGGAGGCGGCTGGCTGATCTTCGCGCTTCCCCCATCGGAGGTCGCGATCCATCCAACCGAGGACAACGAGCATCACGAGCTCTACCTACTGTGCGAGGACATCGAAGCGACCGCCCGGGAGCTGGAACGAAAAGGGATCCCCCTCAAGCGCCCATTCGACGAGGCCCGGTGGGGACGCGTGACCGAGATTACCCTGCCAGGCGGTGGACGGATC
>VBGO01000296.1 GCA_005882525.1 Chloroflexota bacterium | reverse complement strand
GCCACACGCTCATGGGACAGGTCTCGACCACGCTGATCCTTGTTCTCGTGGGCGGGGTGTGTTTGCTGCGCGGCCTGAACCAGGATTCGAGTGGATTGGTGGCCGCGGCCGAGGTCGTGATCCCGATCGCGACCGTGGCCACGTATGTGCACCTGGCGTGGGCGCTGGCCCGACCGGCCAGGGCGGCGGAGGCCGGGTAAACTTCCTCTTGGTCGCGCTAAGTGGGGTGCTGGCGGTACCCTGCACCGGCAATCCGCCTTAGCCGGACCGAATTCCGTCGCTGAGGTCAAGGTTTTCAGAACCGGCCGCGGCAAACGGCGTTGAAGGTCGGGACCTGCGCAGCCCGGGTCTCCGAACCCCGTCAGGTCCGGAAGGAAGCAGCGGTAAGGAGAAACCTGGGGGTGCCGCAGACATCCGGGCCGGAGCCGCGAACCGCGGTGCGAACTGGGGGTCTTCGATCGAAGCGAGGGTGCGCGACCACTGAAATTGAATGCCTGAGTACCAGTCCCTCTACCGCAAGTACCGTTCGCAGACGTTTGCCGACCTCGTAGGTCAGGACGCGTCGTCGCGAGCGCTCCAGGGCGCGATCACGTCGGGTCGCGTCGCCCACGCCTACCTCTTCAGCGGCAGTCGGGGGACGGGCAAGACGTCGGCCGCGCGGCTACTCGCCAAGGCTCTCAACTGCACGGGCCGTCCGCGTGATTCGGCGGAGCCGTGCAACAAATGCCAGTCCTGCGTCGAGGTCATCGCCGGCTCGGCGCTCGACCTGATCGAGATCGACGCCGCCTCCAACCGGGGCATCGACGAGATCCGCGACCTGCGCGAGAAGGTGAACCTCTCGCCGGCGCTCGGACCATACAAGGTCTACATCATCGACGAGGCGCACATGCTCACCGAGCCGGCGTTCAACGCCTTGCTCAAGACACTCGAAGAGCCGCCCGCGCACGTCGTGTTCGTGCTGTGCACGACCGATGCGCAGAAGATCCCGCTGACGGTGATCGGCCGCTGCCAGCAATTCGTGTTTCGGCGGCACAGCGAGGAGCAGATCATTTCGCGGCTTACGCACATCGCTAAATCAGAGAAGGTGCAGGTCGAGCCGGAGGCGATGCGGCTGATCGCGCGCACGGCTCAGGGATCGATGCGCGACGCGGTCGGGTTGCTCGACCAGCTGGTTCCACTGGCCTCGGGCCCGATATCACTGGATGGCGCGCGGTCGCTCCTTGGGATCGCGGATCCGCGACTGCTCGACTCGCTGCTCGACCACGTGCTCGCCGGGCAAGCGGCGGAGGCGCTGACCGAGCTGAACAGGGTCTATTCCGAAGGTGCGGAGCTGCGGCAGGTCGTGCGCGGGCTCATGGAGGGATGCCGCGACCGCCTGGTCGCGTCGCTGACCCGACACGATCAGCCGACGGCGCGGCGTCTTTCCACCGTCCTGGACGCGCTGCTGCACCTGGACGGCGAGGTTCGGCGCCATGCCGAACCGCGTCTGCTGGTCGAAGCAACCCTCGCGAGGCTCGCGGTCGAGGCTGGGACGGATGCGCCGGTTTTGCAAGAGGGTTCGCCCCCTCCCGAGGCGCGAAGCGCCTCGGGCTCCCCACAAGGTGGGGAGGTGAAGAGTCCAGTCCCCGTTTCGGGATGGAATGAAGTGCTCGAGAAGCTCAATCGCACCGTTCGCGCCGCTTACCTCGACGCGCAGCCGGAGGTCGATGGCTCCGTGCTGGTGCTCTGGTTCCGTTACGGGTTCCACCACAAGAAGGCGCAGGAACAGTCGGCGCAGTTGATGCCCCACGTTCGCGCGTGGCTCGGCGACGATGTGAAGATCGACTTTCGCCTGCGCGAGAACGACGCGGCCAAATCCACACCTCGTCCCGCAAGCCCGGAGGATGATCCTTTCGTGCGCGAGATCGTGCGCCGGTTCGACGGCCGCGTGACGAGGGTGAAGGAGGTCTCCGAGTGAAGGATCCCATGAAGATGCTGCGCCAGATGCAGCAGATGCAGGACCGGATGCAGAAAGTCCAGAAAGAGTTGGAGACCGAAACCGTCGAGGCAACGGCCGGCGGCGGGGCGGTGACCGTGGTGGCGACTGGCTCGCAGAAGCTTGTATCGGTGCGCATCGACCGCGAGGCGGCGAGCGATCCCGAGATGCTGGAGGACCTGGTGGTCGCCGCAGTCAACGAAGCCATGGAGAAATCAAAGGAAATGGCCGCGTCCAGGATGCAGTCCGTCGCCTCGGGCCTTGGACTTCCGCCCGGCCTGATCTAGATGCCTGCGCTTCCGGAACCGCTGGAGCGGCTGATCCAGGAGCTGTCGCGGCTGCCCGGCATCGGTCCGAAGACGGCGCAGCGCCTTGCGTTTCACCTGCTGCGGGTGGACCGCCAGCGCGCCGAGGGGCTGGCCCGGGCGATCGAGGACGTGAAGGCGCGCATCGGCTACTGCGAGCGCTGTTACAACATCGCCGAGGGAAGCCTCTGCGCCATCTGCACGTCTCCGCGCCGCGATCCCTCCGTGCTCTGTGTGGTCGAGTCGGCTTTTGACGTGCTGGCGATCGAGCGCACGGCCGAGTTCAGCGGACTGTATTTCGTCCTGCACGGCGTGATCTCACCGATCGATGGCATCGGGCCCGAGCAGATTCACGTCCCGCAGCTGCTCGACCGGGTTCGCGACGAAGGTGTAAGCGAGGTCATCGTCGCCACAGACGCCGATATCGAGGGGGAGGCTACGGCCGTCTACCTCCAGCGGGCGCTCCAGCCTTTGGTCGCCAGGGTGACCCGGCCGGCGCACGGCCTTCCGGTGGGAGGCGACCTCGAATACGCGGACGAGCTGACGCTGGCCAAGGCGATGGCCGGCCGGAGGACCTTCTAAGGCTATTTACCGCCCGCCTTGCAATCTCGGCTGGGGCGCAGGTATTATTCGCAGGTTCCTCCACCGAACAGGTTTCGTGCGCCCTTCGATAGGGTAGAAACCAGGTTCGGTCGAAGGAGCCAGCACCTTGACAACTGAAGAGTGGGAAAGACTCTGAGAGTCTGAAAAGACTCAGGGCGAAGGCTCTGGGTCCTCCGTTTTGGACGGAGAGTTTGATCCTGGCTCAGGGTTAACGCTGGCGGTGCGCATAACACATGCAAGTCGAGCGAGGGCTCATTTCCCGCAAGGGCGATGAGTTCCTAGCGGCGAACGGGTGAGTAACACGTGGGCAACCTTTCCTATCGCGGGGGATAACAGCGGGAAACCGCTGCTAATACCGCATGTTGTCACCGGTCGCATGGCCGGTGAACAAAGCAGCAATGCACGATGGGGTGGGCCCGCGGCCTATCAGCTAGTCGGTGGGGTAACGGCCTACCGAGGCGATGACGGGTAGCTGGTCTGAGAGGACGACCAGCCACACGGGGACTGAGACACGGCCCCGACTCCTACGGGAGGCAGCAGTGAGGAATCTTCCGCAATGGGCGAAAGCCTGACGGAGCG
>VBGO01000315.1 GCA_005882525.1 Chloroflexota bacterium | reverse complement strand
AGCACGGATCCGTGCCGCGACGGCCTTGGCGTCGAGCTCGGCGATCAAGCCGTTTTCGCCATCTCGGACCAGCTCGAGTGCGGCGTTGTCCTTGTGCCGGACGACGAGCGCCGGCAGCCCACAGGCCTGCGCCTCCAGCACCGCAACCCCGAAGCCTTCGCGGGTCGAGGGCGAGACCAGCAGGCGGGACGACCGAAGCCGCGCCTGGAGGGCCTGATGGCCGTCAGCCGTTTCAAACCTCACGCGATCGCCCAGGCCGAGGTGATCCGCGAGCGCCATCAGCCGTGGCTTCTCCGGGCCGTTGCCCACAATCAGGCCGGTCGCCTGGGGCAACTGCGCGAGAGCCTCGAGGAGGACGTCGACATGCTTGTGCGGCAGCAACCGGCCGACGAAGATGCAATCGACCACTTTCGGCGGCGCGGGATCGGGGGCCGGATCGACCGTGACGCCGGGAGAGAGGACGATCACCTTCCCCGGATCGACCCCGAGCCATGAGGTGAGCCGGGTCGCGGTCAACGCCGAATCGGCGAAGACCAGGTCGGCATGCCGAGCCCCGAAGCGCTGCATCCAGAACCCGATGGGTCCCAGCCAACCCAAATAGCGGCGCCAGTAGGCGCGATCCCAGACCTCGTACCACGTGGCGGTCAGCGGCCGGCGGCGGAGGCGACAGGCGATCACCGCGGCGAAGAACGGGGTGAAGGGGAACTGGTCGACGTCGAGGATGTCGAATGGCGCGCTCCAGAGCAGGCGGAGGCTGGCGACGCCAAGCACGACCGATTCCCAGATCGAGCGCCGCCCGCCGGCGGTGTACATCCGGACTTTGGAGGCGATGGCGTGCAGGACGATCCCATCGCGCTCGATCTCCGGCTCGGGCTCGGGCCACCAGTGCATGGTGTGGATCCGGACCCGATGGCCGCGGCGCGCCAGTCGGATCGCCCGCTCGTGCTGAAGCGTCTCCTTGCCGCCGTGGTGGTACGGGAGGATGGCGTCGGAGAGGACCGCGATTCTCACCTCGACCTCATCTCGAAAGGTCGACGTCGATCGAGTCGCTGCGCCAGCGATTGGTCAGCACCTCCATCTCCGCGAACCGCCGATTGATGGCGCTGACGACGAAGCCGGTCACCAGGAAGACCGCCGCCAGCAATACCAGCGCCGAGGAGAGGATGGCGAGGGGAAGACGCGGCACCATCCCGGTGCGGAGGAAATCCAGCACGACCACCAGCCCGCCGAGCATCCCGGCTAGCAGAATGACCCCGGCCAGCGCGGTGAAGAACGTCATCGGCCGGTAGTCGCGGAGCAGCGCCATGATCGTCATTACGATCCGGTAGCCATCGCGAAAGGAGTTGAGCTTGGAGCGGCTTCCATCCGGGCGCGCACGGTATGAGATCGGCACCTCGAGGATCCGAAAGTCGCGCTCGAGACACTCGAGCGTCAATTCGGTCTCCACCTCGAAGCCCGGAGCCAAAAGGGGCAGGCGGCGGACAGTTTCACCGGAGAGCACGCGATAGCCCGAGAGGATGTCCTTGAGGTCGGCGTGGAAGCAAAGGTTCAGGAAGTTGACGATGATCCGGTTGCCCCAGCGATGCAGTGGGCGCATGGCGTCGGGTCGGGCGAGCAGGGAGCGGGCGCCCACCACCATTTCGGCCTCACCCCGTGCGACCGGATCGATCAGTTTCAGGACATCGCCGCTCGCGTAGGTCCCGTCGCCGTCGACGATGACGTAGCAATCGGCGCGGACCCGGTCGAGCGCGGCCCGGAGGACGTGGCCTTTGCCGCGCCGCGGCACGACCAGGACCGTCGCCCCGGCCGCGGCGGCCTGCTCGGCGGAGCCGTCCGTGGACCCGTTGTCCAGAACCACGATGGTGGCTTGCGGAAGATCCCGCCGGAAGTCGGCGACCAGGCGGCCGATCGTGGTCGCCTCGTTGAGACACGGAATCAGGACGCAGGTTCCGGCCCGCAGCGTCCAGGCTCGGGCGGAGCCAGTCCCCACCGGGCCCAGCGGCACAATCGGCCCGACCGGATCGGGAGGCGTGGGGTTACGGAGGGCCATCCCCGAGTAACGGCTCGCTCGCAGCCCTCTTGCCTACGCCGCTCGCGAGACCAGTGGGCCGCTTCGGTGGATGGTGATCAGGCGGCGGTAGGCGGTGGCCAGCTGCGCGGTATGGAAGCTCATGTCCTGCAAGCGCACCGCCTGGGAGGCGGCCGCGCGGAACGAGGCGGCGAGGTCGGGGGACCGGCGCAGCCGTTCGATGGCGCCGGCGATGGCGGACTCATCACCGGGCTCGACGAGGAGGCCGTTAACGCCGTCCTGCACCATCTCGGGGATGCCGCCGATGCGGCTGGCGACGACCGCCGAACCGTACTGAAAAGCCTCTTGGATGGTGACGGGAGCATTCTCCGGCCAGAGCGATGGCAGGACGACGCAGTCAGCGGATTCCAGCAGGCCAAGGCGCGCAGCTCCGTCGACGAAGCCATGCAGGGCGACGCGACCGTCGCCTTTAGCGAGCGAGCGGCAGGCCTCGAGGGCAGGACCGGCGCCGGCGATGTGCAGGCGAAGGGTCGGGTCGGCCAGCCGGCGAAAGGCGCGAATCAGTATTTCGGGCCCCTTGTGGCTCTGGACCCGCCCGATGAAGAGGACGTCGAAGGTTGGCTTCGCAGCCCTTGGCTTCTCTCGGTCAACCGCTGGAATACCGTTCGAAAGGACCTG
>VBGO01000067.1:3868-18567 GCA_005882525.1 Chloroflexota bacterium | reverse complement strand
ATCTGCGACCACCCTAGCCTCGGCCGATTACGGGGCTTGTTTCGCCCGTCTCGCCGTCGCCGACGACCTGCTACGAGCGCGTCACGGCGACTTCACGATCTCGTAGCACCGCCTAGCCGGGCGGCCAGGCCATGGCGCGCCCGCCCAGCAGATGCACATGCAGGTGGTAGACGGTCTGGCCCGCCTGCGGGCCCTTGTTGAAGACCAGGCGGTAGCCGTCTCGGTCGATTTTCCGCTCATCGGCGATCCCGTTGGCGACCTGGATCATGCGGGCGAGCATCACTCCATGCGCCGGCGTGAGCTCGTGCACGGAGGGAATATGCTCCTTCGGAATCACGAGCACATGGACCGGGGCGACCGGACGGATGTCCTCGAACGCGACGATCTCCTCGTCCCGGAAGACTTCCTTCGCCGGAACCTCCCGCGCAAAGATCTTGCAGAAGAGACACTCCTCAGGCACCGGCCTAGCTTACCCGCAGAGGAGGCCGTCGGCGCTCGGGGTCAGCGGTCGGACGGTGGCCAGGGTGCCCAGCGTCTGGCCGCGCTCGGCCGCGTAGACCGTGATGTAGTTGTCGCTCAGGCCGCGCATCCGTGCGGGCAGCCGGCGGTCCCAGATCACCTCCAGCTCGCGATCGATGAAGCCGGCTTCGTACGCGCGGCGCTGGACCTCCGCCTGCACTTGCAGCCGGCGGCTGCGGTCACGGCTGATGGGATCATCAACCGGCAAGCCGAGCCGTGGCGCGGCGGTGCCCGCCCTGGGTGAGTAGCGGAAGACATGCATCCCGCTGAGCCCGGCATCGCGAGCCAGCGATTCGGTGTCGCCGAAATCGACGTGGGTCTCCCCCGGAAAGCCGACGATGATGTCAGCGGTGATCGCGATTTCGGGGGATTGGTCGCGCAGGGCGGCGACGAGCGCCAGGTAATCGCGCCGGCGGTAGAGGCGACCCATGCGCTTGAGTACCGCGTCACTCCCGGATTGCAACGGGATGTGGAGATGGCGGCAGAACCGGGGGGCCCCGGCCAGCTCGATCAGGTCGGGCGTGAAGTCATTGGCATTGATCGAGCTGAAGCGAAGGCGCGCCGGGGCGATCGCCTCCAGCAGGCGCCGAACGAACGGCGCGAAGCCCCGTCCGCGATCGCGGCCAAAGGCGCCCAGGTCGACACCGGTTAGCACGATCTCCCCAAAGCCGTCGGCGACCGCTCGCTGTGCGCGGTCGATCAGCATCGCTTCCTCGGCGCTGTGCGACGCGCCGCGCGTTCGCCACACGATGCAGTAGGTGCAGCGGTGGTTGCAGCCGTCCTGCACTTTGAGGAAGAAGCGGGAGCGGGCGAAGGTCGTCGATCCGCGGCTTCCGGCCGCCGGCG
This sequence comes from Chloroflexota bacterium, assembly GCA_005882525.1. Classification (GTDB taxonomy): domain Bacteria; phylum Chloroflexota; class Dormibacteria; order CF-121; family CF-121; genus CF-13. The sequence goes on along the minus strand of VBGO01000067.1, from coordinate 17,202 downwards.
TGAAGGTCGAGGCGACGTAGTCGAAGATCTCGCCCTTACGCGCATTCGGGAACGCGACGTCGACACTGGGAACCGCGGAGAGCCGCGGATTCGGATTGTCGACGTGGCAACCCGTCAGGATCAGATGCGCCTGCGGGTGACGGCGCCGCAGGCCATGCACCACCGTCCGAAGCTTTCGGTCCGCCTGCGCGGTCACCGTACAGCTGTTGATCACGCAGATGTCGGCGTGCTCGTCGCCGTCCGATACCGCGAATCCGGCCCTCGCCAGCCGGTCGCCGAGCTCGGCCATCTCGGCGAAATTCAGCTTGCATCCGAGCGTTTGGATCGAGACGTTCATCGGTGTTGGACGAGGATAGCAGCGGCCACGATGGGGGCCAGCCGGGCCCGCAAGATCCGCGGACCGAGGTTGACGGTGAGCGCCCCGCGGCCATGCAGCGCGCTCCGCTCATCGTCGGTCCAGCCGCCCTCCGGGCCGACCGCCAGGGTGTAGGCCGGCGCGCCGTCGAGGGCGCGCAGCAGGGGCAGCGAGGCGGCCGGGTCGAGCGCGAGCAGGCGGGTGCCGGCCGCGCGGTCGAGGGCGGCCGGCAGATCCATCGGCCCCGCCACCTCCGGGATCTCCCCGCGATGGCTCTGCTCCGCCGCCGATTGCGCGATCGCCTGCCAGCGCAGCCGCCGGCTGGCCGCCGGCCGGCCGATCGAACGAGTCGCCTGGACGGCGACAAAGTCTCGAATTCCGACCGCGGTCCCGGCTTCGATCACGGCATCGAAATCGGGGTTCGGCAGGACCGCCTGGAGCAGCGTCACCCGGTTGGCCGGCTCACCACCGACGGGCCGCTCGCCGAGCACGCGACCGACGATATGGTCGCCCCGGGTTTCGACCACCTCGAGGTCGTACTCGCGCCCCGCGGATACGGCGACACCGCGCTCGCCCGGCCGGATGCGCAGGACTCGCGCCAGGTGATGACCCTTTGCCCCGTCGATCCGGATCCTCCCATCCGAGATCCGGGAGGCGTCGACGAAGGCCCAGAACACGCCGGCCCTAGGTCAGGGGGGAAGCCGAGCGGACGACGGAAGGCCGCCGAGCTCGCGTTGTATTCGCCAGCATGCCATCCGCGGACTTCCCCATGCAGCTGCACCGGGCGACCTTCAGGACCGCCGCGGTCTCCTTCTGGGGACTGGCGAGCATCGTGATGGCGGCGAACTTCATCGGAAACGACCTGCGGGTCAACTATACGGTCGAGTGGATCGTGACCGGCCTGGCCTATGCCGGCGGGGTGGTCTGCTGGCTGCTCCCATGGGGGCAGATCCCGGCGAGGCGCTTCATCCCGGTCGTGTTCGGCGGCATCGGCATGGTGACGGTCGGTCTCTTTGCCACCGGCGGGACGCGGTCGCACCTCCTGGTCCTGTTCCTTGTCATCGTCGTGTTCACGGCGTCGATTCTCGAGTTTCGGATCGCCGCCGCGGCATTGCTCACCTCACTTTTCGCGGCCGGGCTCCCGCTGGTGCTCCAGCGCTGGGACGGCTTCTATGGCCGCTCCCTCGTTTTGCTGGCGGCATCCATGGTGATCTGCGCCTACATCCCGGCGCTGGGGCGCAAGGCGCTTCGCGAAGAGAATCAGCTGGCTGAGCGGCGTCGCATGCAGCTCGAAGAGAGCTACCTGTCGACTATCGAGGCGCTGGCGGCGGCGCTCGACGCCAAGGATCGCCATACGGAGGCACACTCGCGGGAGACGGCCGCGCTGGCACTGGCCGTCGGCCGGCGCCTCGGTCTGGAGGACGAAGCCCTGCGCTTCCTGGAGTACAGCGCACTCCTGCACGACATCGGTAAGATCGGCATCCCCGGCTACATCCTGAACAAACCGGGGCCGCTCGACGACGAGGAGACGGCCATCATGCGGGAGCACCCGGTGATTGGTGAACGCATCGTCGCCTCGGTCCCCTTCCTGGTCCGGATCCGGCCCATCGTCCGGGCCGAGCACGAGCGATGGGATGGCGGTGGTTACCCGGATGCACTCAGTGGCGAGCAGATCCCAATTGAGGCGCGCATCATCCATGCCTGCGATGCCTTCCAGGCGATGGCCAGCGACCGGCCATACCGTCGCGCCCGCCCCCGGGACTGGATCCTCAAGGAAATCCGGGCCCAGGCAGGCCTGCAGTTCGATCCGAGGGTGGCCGAGGCGCTGCTGCATGTGATCGAGTCCGGCGAAGTCGCCATCACCGGAACGGCGGAGAGCGCGCTGCACGAAGACCGCAAACCCCAGTTCGCCCATTCCTGGACACAGCACCTCGACGCCATCCAGCAACTCGGTGCGCGTCTGGCCATGGCGGTCAGCGTGCCCGGCATCTGCGAGACCATCGGTCGCGCCATCACCACCTTGCTGCCCTATGACCAGTGCCGGATCTATCTGCTGGAGGACGACGAGCAGACGCTTCGGCCGGTCTACTTCAGCGACACCAAACACACCGAATACGAGGGCGTCACGGCGGAAACGCTCGCCCTACAGGTGGGCCAGGGCATTACCGGCTGGGTCGCGGAAACCAAGCAGGGCGCGCTGGTCGGCGATACCGAGCGGCATCCGAAGGCGGTCCACATCCCCGGCACCACCAACACCGATGAGTCGATGCTCGCCGTCCCGGTGATCTTCGAGGACCGTCTGATCGGGGTCATCGTCAGCGTCAAGGTCGGCCTTCACCAGTACACCGGCGACCACCTTCGCCTGCTGACCATCCTCGCTAACCAGGCCGCCGTCTCCATCTTCAATGCTCGCCTGATCGAGCGCCTGGCCGCGATGGCGCGAACCGACCCATTGACCGGCGTCGCCAACCGGCGAGCCTTCGAGCAGGCACTCGAGCAGCGGCTTGACGCCGAGTCGGTCGAGCCGTTCGCCGTGCTCATGCTCGACGTCGACGGCCTGAAGCAGGTCAACGATGCCCGCGGTCACGCCGCCGGCGACGCGGTGCTGAAGCGGGTGGCGACCGTGCTCAGCTCCCAGCTTCGCCCCGCCGACCTGGTGACTCGCTGGGGCGGCGACGAATTCGTCCTACTGATGCCGGGCACGGATCAGGTCGGGGCGATGTCGCTGGCGCGCCGAATCGGCGGGACCCTGCTTGGTGGCGACGACTCGGCTGGCGGAATTTCGGTCTCGATCGGGACCGCGGCCTTTCCGGCGGACGGCCACAGCGCCGACGGCCTGCTGGCCGCCGCCGACCGATCGATGTACGTCGACAAGCGGCAGCGGGTCGCCTGAGCCGCCCGCGGCGGCCGGCTTAGCCCGAACCGGCCTGGGCCCAGCCCTCGAGATTCCCGCTCAGCCCGTTCGGGCCCGGGTCGGCCCGGACGACGTAATCGAGCAGGTCGGCCTTGAAGCCGCGCCCGGCCAACTCGTTGGCCGCCTGACTCGACAGGATGATCACCGGCACCTCACGGGTGACGGCCGCGGCGCGAAGTCGCTCCAGGGTGGCAAACCCCTGGTCCTCCCCAGGGCGAAGATCGAGGAAGATCATGTCCGGCCGGGCACCGACCGCCTCCTCGACGACCGAGTCGTCATTGGCGACCACCGTGACCTGGTAGCCATCCAATTCGAGCTTCAGCTTGTACATTTCGGCCACGGTGGGATCATTTTCGATGAACAAGACGCGGATGGTTTCCTCGGTGCGATGCGCTGTCGCAATCATGGCCGCCCCTCCACAACCCATCGATGCCGCCTGCCTGCGACCACAGTACGGGCCGCGCGGCGGGCTGTCAATGACGAGCTGAAGGGCTAATCCTTCTGGTACGGCTGGCGGACTTCCTCCGGAAGCTGATACCAGCTGACCCGATCGCCCACCCTGGCGCGCACCTTCCACCGCAGTGATTTCGGTTGCGCGTCGATTTTTGACCAGAGCTCATCGAGCCGCTGGTCGATCAGTCGGCTGTCGACCTCGAGCACGCGGGCGGCGTCGCGGACGCGCCCGGAATTGAGCTGGAGCGTACGGTGCAGGCCCCAGTCGTCGGAGGTCAGGCGGGCCAGGTAGGCGCCGTTGATGGCGTCGTCGTCATGGTCCGCGATCGGATGGTCGAGGAGCAAGGCGGCGGTGTCGACCAGGTCTTTCATGTTGACCTCGTAGACCTGCAGCTTGCTGAGCAGCAGGTCGGCCGGGGTCAGCGTCGGCCCCTCGTGCCCGAGCCGGTTGGCCAGCTCGATGACGTGACACATTTTCATCCGGTCGATGAAGACGTCGATCTGGCGCCCGTTCACCCCCTCCAGGTAGAGCAGCCGCTGGTGCCCGTTCAGGGTGTTGAACCGGCGATCCCCCTCGTAGCCGAGCGACTCGAACAACTTTTGCACCGCTGCCTGCTGCCTGGATGACGCCACAAAGTCCAGGTCGCCGTACTTCCGCTTGAGCGGCGCCCGCCGGGCGCTGGGGGAGTGGAGGTTGATGGCGGCGCCGCCGACCAGCTTGACGGGAACCTTCGTCTCGCGAGCGGCCGCGGCGATCCGCTCGGCCTCGGCGATGACATCGGCGACGGGAACGTTGGTGTCCGTGGTCAGCTCAGCGCTCCTGCACGTCCACGATGATCGTCTTGAGATCGGTCATCTGTTCGATCGCGCGATGCCCCCCCACGCGGCCGATGCCGCTGTCCTTCCCGGCGCGGCCGCCGAACGGGATATGCGCTTCCCAGTAGTTGGATGATTCGTTGACGTTCACCCAACCGGTCTCGAGCCGCTGCGCGAACCGCAGGGCGCGGTCGATATCCCGCGTGTAGACCGAGCCGAGCAGGCCGTAGGGCGAATCGTTGGCGATGGCCAGCGCGTCCGCCTCGTTGTCAAACGGGATCAGCGGGGCGATCGGGCCGAAGGTTTCTTCCTTGCTGACCCTCATCTGGGGATCGACGCCGCGCAGGACGGTGGCCTCGTAATAGAGGCGGGTCGGAAAGCTGGTGGCGCGATGGCCACCGGTCACCACCTTGGCGCCCTGAGCCAGGGCGTCCGCGACGTGCTCGTCCATCTTGGTCGCGACGCCCTCGTTGTTCAAGGGTCCCATCGTCGTGCCCTCGTCGAAGGGGTCGCCCAGCTTGATTTTGGTGGTCGCGTCGGTCAGCCGCGGGATCAACGAATCCTGAAAGTCGCGCTGCACCAGGATCCGCTCGCCGGCGGTGCAGCTCTGGCCCGCGCAGAGGAAGCAACCGACGATGATGCCCTCGACCGCGCGGTCGATGTCGGCATCATCGAAGATGACGATCGGCCCGTTGCCGCCGAGTTCCAGCATCACGTGCTTGCCTGCGGCGCGTCGCGCCACCGAGCGCCCGGTCTCGGTCGAGCCGACGAAGCCGACGCCGGCGGTCAGCGGATGGCCGGCAATCTCATCGCCAACCACAGAGCCCGGACCGGTGACCAGGTTGACCGCGCCCGCCGGCAGGTCCGCCTCGGCCAGGCACTCCATCAACTTGACAGAGATGGCGGAGGTGGAGGTCGCCGGGGCCCAGACGATGGTGTTGCCGCCGGCCAGCGCCGGCGCGATCAACTCCGTCGCCATCGTCAGCGGCCAATTCCACGGCGTGATCAACGCATAAACGCCCCGCGGCACGCGCAGCGTGAAGACGAGCTTGTTCTTCGCCATCGAGGGGATGACGTTGGTCTCCAGCCGCTTGATATCCTCCGCCGCGATGCGGAAATATTCGATCGCTTCACCGACTTCGCCGAGCGCTTCGGCCTTGTAAGGCTTGCCCTGGTCGAGTGTCAGCCAGCGAGCCAGCTCCTCCCGCCGACCCTCCATGACATCGGCGACCCGATGGAGCAGCGCGGCCCGGTCGAAGGCGCCGAGCGCCGCCATCGAGGAGCGGGCCTGGGACGCAGCCTCCAGCGCGCGCCCGGCATCGGCGCGCGTGCCCTTTGGCAGGGTGGCGATCACCTCGCCGGTCGCCGGACTGGTCGCCTCGAACGTCTCCCCGCTTTCGGAATCGACCCACCGCCCGCCGACGAACATCTTGAGCGTTTGGGTTTTCTCAACGACCTTCATCGATGGCTAGCCTCCTCAAACTCGTGCGTGGAGAATCGCTTCCTTGCGCGTCTCCGTGAACGCCTTCAGCTGCTCGTCAACCCCCGAATCGATCCCCGGGTCGGCGTAATCCTTGAGGAGCTGCTTCCATTTCTCGTTGGCGACCCGGTCGGCGGTCCGCGAGCCCATGCGTTGCCAGCGGTCGTAGTTCTCGGTCGAGGAGATCCACGGCCGGTAGAAGCCCGTGCGGTAATGCCGCATCGTGTGCTCGGAGCCGAGGTGGTGACCGCCGGGCCCGACCTCGCGGATCCCATCCATGGCGAACCCCTCGTCGTCGAAAGGGATCCCCTTGGCCAGGATCCATTCGAACATTCGCAGGGCCTCCACGTCGATGATGAATTTCTCGTAGGACGCCAGCAGCGCGCTCTCCAGCCAGCCGGCGGCGTGGAGCACGAAGTGCACCCCGCCCATCACGGTGGGCCAGAGGCACATCATCGATTCGTAAGCCGCCTGGGCGTCGGGACTCTTGGACGACGTGAGCGCCCCACCGCCGCGGAACGGGATCCGGTAATGGCGCGCCATCTGGGCGCTGGCCAGGATTCCCATCGCCGATTCCGGCGTGCCGAAGGCGGGACTCCCCGACTGCATGTCGATGTTCGTCAGAAAGGATCCGTAGATGCAGGGGGCACCCGGCCTCACCAACTGGATCAAGGCGATGCCGGCCAGGGCTTCGGCGGTCTGCTGGGCGAGCGTTCCAGCGAGGCCCATCGGGGACATCGCGCCCGCCATCAGGAAAGGCGTCGCGATTACGGGCTGGTTTGCCGCCGCGTACTCGAGGAGCGAGCCGAGCATGCGATCGTCGTAGCGAAGCGGGCTGTTGACATTGACGAGCGCGAGCAGCGCGGGCGTCTTCTCGATTTCCGCGCGGCCGCCAAACACAATCGACGCCATCTCGATCGAGTCGCGCGCGTTTTCCTCGGAGATCACGCTGCCCATGAAGGTCATGTCCGTCCAGCGGATGTGGGAGTAGACCATGTCGAGGTGGCGCGTCTCGAGCGGCAGATCCTCCGGCTCGACGATGGTGCCACCGGCGCAGTGGATCTGCGGGGTGGCCTGGGCCATCTTGTCGAAGTTCGTGAAGTCCTCGATGGTGGCACCCCGACGGCCGCGGTCGAGGTCGGTGATGAAGGGCGGGCCATAGACCGGCGCGTTGACCATATGGTCACCACCGATGGTCACGGTGTTCTTGGGATTGCGCGCCTGCACCTGGAAGGTCGCCGGCACTTTCTTGATCTGCTCCTCGACGAAGGCCGCCTCGAAGTGGACCCGGTTTTCCTCGATCCGAAGCCCGGCCCGCCGGAAGGTGTCAATCGCCTTCGGGTGAAGGAAATCGACGCCGATCTCCTGCAGGATCAGCATCGCGTGGGCGTGGATCTGCTGCACCTGCTCCTTGTCGAGGATGTCGTAGGGCTTGAGCGTGTTCTTCCACATGCGGTTATGTGCGGGCGTGCGCCAGGGTCCGGGCCGCCCTCCGATGGCGGCCGGCTTCGAAGGCGCGGGCATAGATCTTCTCGTAGTTCCTGGCGTCGACGTCGCGCGGGTTGCCGACGCTCTGCGAGTCGGCCGCGGCTTTTTCGGAGAGCAGCGGGATCTCCTCTTCGCTGAAGCCCAGCTCGTTCAAGGACGGAATATCGAGGTCCTCGGTCAGCTGGTAGACGTACTCGACGCCGACTTCGGCGGCCTTCCAGACCGGCTTGTTTGCCACCTCGAGCCCCAGCGCTGAGCCGATCCGAGCGAACCGCTCGGGTTCGCCGGCGTAGTTGTATTCCATGACCGGTGCCAGCAACCGGCCGGTCAACGCGCCGTGTGGCGCGTCATGCACCCCGCCCGCGGTCTGGCTCATCGCGTGCGCCGCACCCGCCGAGTCGGTGCCGTAGGCCAGCCCGGCCAGCATGGCCGCCATGCTCATGTGGTAGCGCGCCTCCAGGTTGTGGCCCTGGGCATAGGCGACCCGCAGGTAGCGACCGCAATATTCCATGGCCAGCAGCGCCACCGCGTCGGTGAACGGCTGGTGATAGGCCATCGTGTAACACTCGATCGCGTGCGTCAACGCGTCCATGCCTGTCCCCGCGGTGACGCCGGCCGGAAGATTGACACTCAACGACGGGTCGACCAGGGCGACCCAGGAGGCGATGTTCGGTGTGCCGCCGACATTGAACTTCACCTTGCGGTCGGGATCGGTGATCACGGCCCAGAGGGTGACCTCACTGCCGGTGCCGGCCGTGGTGGGCACCGCCACCAGCGGCGGGATGCGCGAGTGGATCGGGTCCTTGCCCCACTCGTACTGCCCGATGCTGCCGCCGTGCACCACCACGACGCCGATCCCCTTGGCGGCGTCGATCGAGCTGCCACCGCCGATCGCCACCAGGCCGTCGCAGCGCTCCGACTGGTAATAGCGAGCCCCGCCGTCGACGAGCGCGATCCCGGGATTCGCCCGCACCTGGTCGTAGGTGACCGGATCCAGACCCGCGGCCCGCAGCGGCTTGAGCGCCTCGTCAAGGAGTCCCGCCTTCACGATCCCCTGGTCGGTGACGACCAGCGGCCGCTTGACGTTGAGGCTGGCGGCTTCATCCCCGAGCGCGCTCAGGGCACCGATGGCATGCACCATTCGGGTCGGTGACTGATACGCCTTCAGGACACTGTCAAGCACGGCCAACGGTCTTCATCCTCCTTAGCTTGGGGGCCGCAGGCATCGGCCGCCGCCCATTGTGTCTAGACCGAAAGTCTCGTCTGAGATACGACCTCTGTCAAGGGCCCTCACGGCGCGCCTCCCGCAACCAGCCTTCAAAGCGGTCCGACGCCATCACCCCCAGCGCCCGATTCCATCGCGTGGTGTAGTAGTCGGTGAAATCGAAGTCCAGCGTCGAGATCCTGGCCTGAATGGCCCCCCAGAGGGTCCAGCCGACATCCGACATGAGGGCGAACAGGTTCATCCGGGCTAGTTGCTGCCGGTCAAGCCGGCCGAAGTACGCCTCGCAGAGGACGGCTCGCAGCGCATCGTCAAGGTTCGCCTCCTGCGCCGTGTTGCCCAGGTCGAAGCAGGGATCGTTGTTCCCACTCAGTTCGTAATCGACGATGCGCAAGCAGTGCTGGTCGTCGATGAAGTTCTCGCAGAGCAGGTCGTTGTGGCAGGAGACGCTGGGGAGCGACCCGACCCGGACCGCCTGCTCGATGTCCGCCAGAAGCGGCAACCGCTCCCGATAATCCGAGGGGATCCGGACCTGGTGCGCGGCGACGATTCGAAGGTACTCCTCGATCAGCCGGAACATGTCGAAGTCCTTCAGAAAGCGCGGAGCTGCGTGTAGGCGCTTGAACGACTCGGCCATCCGCCGCACCATCCCATCCGATTGCAGGGTCTGCGCCGACATCGTCGGCCCCGGGATGAACTCGAGAACCATGACGTCCAGCTCGGGGAGATGTTCCAGCACCGCCGGACCGATGCCGGTGCTGGCCGCTGCCCTGGCGTTATGGACCTCATTGACCCGGTCGATCGACAACAGCTCGGTCGACGCTCCGGGGATTCGCATGACGTATCGTTCGCCGCCGGCCTCGACCAGGTAGTTCTCGTTGGTCAACCCGCCCGACAGCGGTGAGATCGTTGCGCGTGTCCCTCGCCACAGCGAGATGCGTCCGACCGCGTCCTCAGCTTGCGACATGCTTCGCGTCATGGCCCACCAGTTGCTCGCGCTTGAGCAGGGCGTCGGTGCTGACCTCGGCCGGCACCCGCCGCCCGAAGACATCCACCTCGACCCGCGTTCCGGGTCCCAGTCCGACCGGTAGATAGCTGTAGGCGATGTTGCGCCCGACGGTGAATCCATACGCGCAGCTGCGTAGCCGTCCGACGATCGCACCATCGGCATAGACCGCCTCGCCACCATAAATGCTGAGGTATTCCCGGTCGCCGACCAGCAGGGTACGCAGGCGCCGCATGATCCCGGCGGCCTTGGCTGCCAAGAGTGCATCCCGCCCATTGAAATTCCCTTTGTCGAAGCGGACGCAGAAGCCGAGCCCGGCCTCCAGCGGATTGTCCAGCAGGGTGAGGTCGGTGCCGTAGTAGCGGTAACCCTTCTCCATCCGCAGCGAGTCCAGCGCTCGGTATCCACCGGGCCGAATGCCAAACGTTCGCCCGCCGGCCATCAAGCGATCCCAGACCTGCACCGCGACACCGGGCTCGAGATAGAACTCCCACCCGAGCTCGCCGACATAGGTCACGCGCTGGGCGAACACGTCGAATCCCGCTATCCGAATGTCGCGGGCCTGCATGAACGGGAAGCCGTCTTCGGAGACGTCGTCCTCGGTCATGCCCTCCAACACCTGGCGGGCATGTGGTCCCCAGATCCCGATGACGCATAGCTCCTCGGTCGTCTCGCGCAAGTCGACCGGCCCATCCTCCTCGCGTCGCTGCAAATGCAGCCAGCCGAGGTCGCTGTTCACATAGCCGGCGCCGGTGACCAGCCTGAACCGATGCGGGCCGAGCCGGGTGGTGGTGACGTCGCCCGCGATCCCGCCGCGGCGGTCGAGTAGCTGGGTGTAGACGACACTGCCCACCGGCCTGGCGATCAGGTTGCCGGTGACACGTTCGAGCAGCGGGAGGGCGCCCGGACCGTCCAGCTCGATCTTCCCGAACGACGTCATGTCGATGATCCCAACGCGTTCGCGGAACGCGCGATGCTCCTCGGCCTGCAACGCGAACCACGGCGGTCGGGTCCAGCCGAATTGGCGCTGGTCTGCGCCCGCCCGCCGCCAGGGCCGGCCCGGCTCGAAGTGCTCGGGCCGCTCCCAGCCGTGTTTCGCGGTGGTGCAGGGCGCTCGTCCGTCGCGGCCGGCCCCACTCGTCCGCGTCGTAGGGATAGCGAAGAAAGTAGTAATAGCGGTACGCCTCTTTCGCCAGCTCGGCGACATAGCGATGGTCGCGGTGGACCGGGCCGAAGCGCCAGGGCCGGTAGGCATGGAGGTCCAGCTCGCTGTCTCCGGCGGTGATCAGCTCGGTCAGCGATTTCCCGATCCCACCGGCGCCGCCGAACCCGTTCAAGGACAGCCCGGCCGCCATGAACAGGCCACGGACGCCTGGCACCGGCCCCAGCAGAGGATTGGCGTCGGGGGTCATGGCATCCGGATGGCAGACGAGTTTCACGATCCCCGCCTCGCTGATGAAGGGAAACCGCCTTGCCGCGCCCTTGAGGAGCGGCTCGAACCGGTGCTGGTCGGGAGTGACGGAGGTCCCGGCGTGCTCCCAGGGAACGCCGTCGATCCATCGGGCGTGGGGGTCCAGCTCGTAGCCGCCCAGCACGACGCCTCCGGCCTCGGCCTTCCCATAGATGAGGTTGTCCGGGTCGCGAAAGCAGGGCATGTTGTGCGGGAGCTCGGCGCCCCCGACCGCCTGCAGCGCGGCGTGCTGGTGATCGACCGGTGTGGACACGACAACGGCTCCGGCCATGGCGGCGACCTGTGGCGCCCAGATGCCGCACGCGATCACCACCACCTCGGCCTCGATCCGGCCCGTCTCCGTCTGCACCGCGTGCACCGCTCCCGACCCGGACAGCTCGATCCCCGTCACCCGGGTATCCGTCAGCACCTTCACTCCGAGCTCACGCGCGGCCTTGGCCAGCGCAAAGGTCGCCGTATGCGGATCGATGGCCCCGTCCCCCGGCAGCCAGACCGCCCCGAACAACGAATCCCTGCTGATGGCGGGCATCAGCTGCGCGGCGTGCTCGCCCGAAACCAGCTCGACATCCAGTCCGATCGCCCGGGCGCGGCTCACGCCCCGCTGCTGCTCCAGCAGTTGCTCGCGACTGGAGGCGAAGCGCAGGCTGCCCACCGTGTCGAAGATGCCCAGCCGGCGGTAAAGCTCGATGCTGTAGCGGCGGAATCGCATCATCGTGGGGGAGGGATTGAACTGGGTGACCAGTCCTGCCGCATGACAGGTCGAGCCGCTGGTCAGGTCGGCTTTCTCCAGCAGCACCGTGTCCCGCCATCCAGCCTGCGCCAGGTGGTAGGCAACGCTCGTGCCGGTGATCCCGCCCCCAATCACGACGGCGCGCGCACGGCTCGGTAATGCAGTCATGCGCGCGCCGCTCCGCTCAGAAGGTCGAACGACTACTCAACCGGGATCTCCCGGTGGATGCGAGACAGGTCGATGCCCTGCCGTTTGCGTACGGTCCGGGCGACCAGGTAAATGACGATGGCGGCGAGGTAGGTCAGGCCGAAGTAGATCGGCGAGGCACTGTTGAGGGAGAAGGACGTCCCGTAGACGGCGTTGAACGACCACTCCGCCAGCATGAACACGAGGAAGATCGCGCTCACCACGCCGGTAATCGTGATCACCGGGATGCCCGCGACTCTGAAGCGAGCAATCGGCGAGTTCTCGAAGATATCCTTCCGCCGCCACGGCATGATGGCCGCGGCGACGACCGTCCCCAGGAACGTGATGGCGATCACACCCGTGGCCCAGAGGAAGATGCCCTGGAAGCTCGGCTGGTACGCCCAGATGGCGCTCACCACCAGCGAGGGCACAATCATCAGGATCAGCGAACCGTAGGGAACGCGCCGCTTGGCCGAGATGTTGGCGGCCCACTCGGGCAGCACCCGGTCGAAGGCGGCCGCGAAGATCACCCGGGTCGACGAGAGGAAGAGGGTTCCGGCCCAGCCGAAGAACCACAGCCCCATGGCGGCGATCAGCAGCACCTGGAAGAGGTGACTGTTGACCAGCCAGCCGGCGAGCATCACGGGATATGGCCAGATCGCTACCGGCGGCGCGGGTGAGCCGGCCACGAAGATGCTGTTCCAATAGGCCGCATTGGCCGCGTAGTAGAAGTCCCAACCGATCGTCTTGACGATCAGCAAGATGATGACGGCGACCAGCGCAACCGTCACCCAAAGCCCCCAGAACATGGCGTTAAAGACCTTGCGGTACTCCTTGGCGCCGCGCACCTCGCCGTAGAGCGTGGCTCCCCAGACCGGCCACAGCAGGTAGAAGGCGAGGAAGGGGAGGAGCAGGAGGGTCGAGGTGATGCCGAAGTTGCCAAACGATACGCCGGCCGGGCCACCCCCTTTGGTGGAGGCGGCGATGGTCGCCTGGTAGGCGTTCCCGGTGGCGCCGAAGAGCGAGGCTGCCTCCCGATTGAAGGCGCTCACGAAGGCCTCGTGGCTCGAGAAGAGCAGGATCCCGAGCATGACGACCAGGCCCGCCATCCCCAGCCAGAAGCAGAACCGCTGGATCCGCGCGTAGCCCTCCATGCCCAGGGTGATGACCCAGCTGACAAAGGCGAGCACGATCAGGCAGCTGACGAAGATGC
>VBGO01000067.1:0-3748 GCA_005882525.1 Chloroflexota bacterium | reverse complement strand
GTGTGAACCACCAGCCAGTGATCGCCAGTACGAAGCCCACCCCACCGCCCAGGATGCGGCTCTGCCACGCATAATCGCCGCCCGCGCGCGGCATCGCGCTGACCAGCTGTGCGTAGGTGAGCACCAGGAAGGTCACGAGCACCCCCGTCAGCAAGACCGCTCCCAGGAGCTGCCCGTCCGGGATGGTGTAGACGAACGACATGCCGTAGAGCCCAAGCGTGACCAGGTTGACGGACCAGAATGCATATAAAAAGGCGTCGAACGTCGACCAGGCTTTGACGAGCCCGGTGGCATTACGCAAGAAGAGCGTCGGCCGGGGCGCATCTGTCGTTGTCGCCATTACTTCCTCCTCGAAACTTGATTAGGCGAGGCGCCGTGGACGCGAGCTTGCTTTAGCGCTTCACCTCCTAGCCGTTGACCAATTGGTAGTTCTTGATGCCTTTCTTCGGGTCAAGTTCGATGATCGATGCAAGCAGCATCCCTTCTTCGTAGGCGCTGCCGGGATTGATAGCGAGCGTCTTCCCGATTCGGGTGATCCCCTTGCCTTCGTGGATGTGGCCGTGCAATGAGAGCATCGGTTGGTGCTTGTCGATGGCGTCGCGCACGGCCGTCGAACCGACGTGGCGAAGCGCCCGGCCGCCGTGCAGCGGTTTCAGGTTTTCATCCAGGGCGGGCGCCTCATCGAGGGATGTGCCATACGGCGGGGGGTGGAAATTGAAGATCGCTCGGCTCATCTCCTTGATATCGCGCAGCATCGGCTCCATCCGCTTGGCGAGCTCCTCTTCGGGCGCCTCGCGATAGGTGTGCCAGGGCGTGGGGTTGGCCCAGCCCGACGAGATCATTTCGTAGCCACCGATGTCGATGGTCCTGCCTTCGGCCAGCTCGACTCGCGGGGCGTTCGCGATCACCTCGTCGATCTCCATCTCGTCATCGTTGCCTGGCGCGACGAAGACCCGGACCTTGCTGTCCTTCAGCTTTTCCGCGGCCATCTGCATCCAGCGTTCGACGGTCTTGCACATCTGCTCGGTGAAAAGGGTCTGCACTTTCTGGGGGTCCTTCTCCAGCTCCGCCACCTGGGCCGAGGTCATCCGCACCGGGTAATAGCCCTTGCGTTGCACCTGGCTCTCGACCTCGGCGACCTGGTCGCGGCCGACGCGCTGGGAAATGCCCGAGAGGGTCAACTCGTACCCGTCGCCGTCCTCGACGATCGGGATCATCGCCTTTCCCGTCATGTCCCCGCCGCAGATCAGGACGTCGGCGTCGTAGAACTTGGCGGCATTGAGGAACTTTCGCCAGCAGACTTCGGAGCCGTGCAGGTCGGTGGCGTAAAAGACTCTCACTGTTCCCTCCTACAAAACCTTGCGGATCGCGTGTTCGAAGCCGGTAACGTGCTGGCGCATGGCAGACTCGGCGCGGTCGGCGTCGCTCGAAACGATGGCGTCGAGCAATCGGCGATGCTCCTCGACGGCCTGCTTGAGCCTGACGCCGCGGTCGAGGCCGAGAAACCAGATGCGGAGGCTGAGGTTGAACGTCTCTTCGAGCATCGCCTGAAGAAAGGCGTTGCGGGTCGCCTGGTAAACGAGCCGGTGGATGCGCTGATCCAGGCGGATCAGCGGATGGATGTCGGCCTCGTCGATGGTGCGAAGCTCCGCGATCAGCGCTTGCATCTGCTCCCGATCGCCGGCGGTGGCGCGTTCGGCGGCCAGCCGAGCCGCATACCCTTCGATTTCCGTGCGGACCTCCGTGAGCCGATGGAGATCGGTCAGGTTGATATCGGACACGAAGGTGCCGCGATGGGGAACGAAGGTGACGAGGTTCTCGTGCGCCAGGCGTTGCAGCGCCTCGCGGATCGGGGTTCGGCCCAATCCCAACTCCTCCCGCAGGCTGGCCTCCTCGATGACCGAGCCCGGCGCCAGCCTCAGGGTCACGATTTGGTCCCGGATCAGGAGGTAGGCGCGCTCGCCCTGGGAACGAGCGGTGGCGCCCTGGAGCACGACCGTGTGCAGCGGCCCTTCCTGGCCGCTCCCCCGTACGCGACGAGCGGTCGTCACCGCGCTCGCCAAACTTCCCCTCCCCGTATATCGGCCGTACACCAGCGATATATCGGCCTGCGCCGAACGCTAGCACGGGACCTCAGTCGGGTCAAGGGCTGACCGGGGCGTCGACACCCGCTCAATCGTCCCCGTCGCTATGCTGTAAACCGACCCGAAGTCGGAGGAGGGGATGCGAGTGAGCGGCCTGCCCGCAAAGGCGAGGGTGGTCGTGGTCGGGGCGGGGATCGTCGGCAACAGCATGGCTTACCACCTGGCGCAGCAGGGGTGGAAGGAGATCGTGCTGATCGACAAGGGCGCCCTTCCCAACCCGGGCGGCTCGACCGGGCACGCCTCGAACTTCATCTTTCTCACCGACCACTCGAAAGAGATGACCCTCTTCACGCTGGACAGCGTCCGCCAGTACCAGGCGCTGGGCGTCTTCACCCAGAGCGGCGGCATCGAGGTGGCCCGCACCACCGAGCGGATGGAAGAGCTCAAGCGGCGCATGGCTTCCAGCAAGGCCTGGGGCATCGATGCGGAGCTCGTCTCGCCGGCCGAGGTCAAGCGGCTGGTGCCTTATATCAATGACGAGGTCATCCTGGGCGGCTTCAGCACCCCGGGCATCGGCACGGTCGACTCGCTGCGGGGTGGGACTCTGATGCGCGAGAAGGCGCAGGCCATGGGTGCCCTCACCGTGGTGCCGAGCACGGAGGTGACGGGCATCGACGTCGAGAACGGCCGGGTCCGTCGTGTGAGAACCGACCAGGGCGAGATCGAGGCCGAGGTGGTGGTTATCACCAGCGGCATCTGGAGCCCACGAATCGCCAAAATGGCCGGCGCCTCCATTCCGCTCAGCCCGGCGGTGCACCAGATGATCAGCGTCGGGCCGGTACCCCTCTTTGCCGATACCGTCGGCGAAATCAAGTACCCGATCATCCGCGACATGGACACCAACGGGTACGAGCGGCAACACGGCAGCGACATGGAGGTCGGTTCGTATGATCACCGGCCGATCTTGTGGGACCCGGACGATATCCCGTCGCTGACCCAGTCCAAGCTGTCGCCGACCGAGTTGCCCTTTACCAAGGAAGACTTCGACGAATCGCTCGAGCACGCGCTGGAGCTGATGCCGGACATCCTCGGCGACCCGAACGTTGGCATCCGGCACGCCATCAACGGCCTCCTGTCGCTGACCCCGGACGGCTTTCCCCTGCTCGGCGAGACGCCGGAAGTGAAGGGCCTCTGGTCGGTGGCGGCGATCTGGATCAAGGAAGCGCCCGGCATCGCCCGCTGCGTCGCCGAGTGGATGACCTCCGGCGTCGCCGAAATCGATCCCTCGGGATCGGACATTGGCCGCTTCTACGATCACCAGAAAACCCTGGCCCACATTCGCGGGCGCACCGCCGAGGGATTCAACAAGACGTACGGCATCGTCCATCCGCGCGAGCAGTGGGACTCGAATCGCCGGGTGCGCGTCAGCCCCTTCTACGAGCGGGAGAAGGCGCTGGGCGCGGTCTTCTTCGAAACCGCCGGCTGGGAGCGGCCCAACTGGTACGAATCGAACAAGCCGCTCCTGGCCGAGTACGGCGAGCGGGTGATGCCGCGCCACTACGAATGGGATGCGCGCTGGTGGTCGCCCATCATCAACGCCGAACACCTGGCGATGCGGGACCGGGTGGGCATGGTCGACCTTTCCGCGTTTGCCGTCTTCGACG
>VBGO01000314.1 GCA_005882525.1 Chloroflexota bacterium | reverse complement strand
GCAAGGCCGTCACCCTAGCCAATTTGGACCTCTACGCGCCTTACAAGGTGCAAACCTGGAATGACATCCTCGACAACCAGAAGGAGTCCACCGGCCTTTGGGTCCAGGACTACGGCGGTTACATGTCGATCGGCTACGACTCCGCCAAAGTCCCGGCAGTCACGTCGCTTCAGGACCTGCTCGGCACCGGGTTCCACGGCAAGGTTGCGCTGAACGGCGACCCGACCAAAGCCAACGCCGCCCTGAACGGCGTCATGATGGCCTCGATTGCCAACGGCGGCTCGGCGGATGACATCAGCAAGGGCGTGGATTTCTTCCACCAGCTGAAGCAGAAGGGTAACTTCGTGCCGGTGCAGGCGACGACCGCGACGGTTAAGAACGGGACGACGCCGGTGGTCTTCGACTGGGACTACCTGTCCGCCGCCCACGGCAAGGATGTGCCGACCTGGAAGGTCTTTACGCCGAGCAACGCCATCCTGGGCGACTACTACAACCAGGCGATCAACAAGCAGGCCCCCCACCCGGCCGCCGCGCGGCTCTGGATGGAGTACGTCTATTCCGATGATGGGCAGAACGCATGGCTGAGAGGCCTCGCGCGGCCGGTTCGGATGGCCGCCATGGAGAAGTCCGGGAAGCTCGATTCCGCCGCAGCCGCCAAGCTGGCGCCCGTGAACGGCAAGCCGACCTTCCTCACTGATTCTCAGGCCACCAAGGCGAAGGACTACCTCGCCTCGCACTGGGCCCAGGCTATCGGTTGACCGTCGCCGCGAAACCGCTGGTCGAGATGGCGCGCCGCCCCCTGAGGGGCGGCCGCCGTCTGTCGCTCGATTGGCTCGGCGCCCTTCCCTTTCTCGTATACGTCGGCCTCTTTCTCCTGCTACCGACCACCATCGTGGTTGCCGGCTCGTTCGTCGGGCCCGACGGATTCACCCTGTCGAACTTGACGGCGATGAACAAGCCGTTCATCATCGGCGCCTTCGTCAACAGCGTGGCGCTGTCGGCAGCCAGCGCCGTCATCGGCGCCGTCCTTGGCGCCATCCTGGCCTATGCCGTCGTGACCGGAAACCCGAACGGCGTGCTACGCCGCCTGGTGGTATCCGCCTGTGGGGTGCTGGCCCAGTTTGGGGGCGTCACGCTCGCGTTCGCCTTCATCGCCACCATCGCGCGGGCAGGTTTCCTGTATTTGTGGCTGCAGCAGCGCGGGATCGACATCTACGCAAAGGGAGACTGGCTGTATCAGGTCAGCGGGCTGGTGCTCGTCTACACCTACTTCCAGATCCCGTTGATGGTGCTCGTGTTCCTGCCCGCGCTGGACGGCATCAGACCGCAGTGGCGGGAAGCGACGGAGAGCCTGGGCGGCGGGACGTGGCACTACTGGCGCTACGTCGCCGGCCCCTTGCTGGCCCCGGCCTTCTTCGGCGGTCTGCTGCTGCTGTTCGCCAACGCCTTTTCGGCCTATGCGACCGCTGCCGCGCTGATCAACCAGGGCAGCATCATCGCCTCGCTATTGATCGCTAACACGCTCACCAGTGAAGTCGGGCTCGCCCAGCCGGGTCTCGCCTCGGCGCTGGCGCTGGTCATGGTCGTGACCGTCGCGATCGTGATGGGGTTGTACACAGTGCTGCAGCGGAGGACGGCCAAATGGTTGCAGTGAGCCGGCTCCGCGGAGGATCCGCGGGATGAGCCGGAATCGGCAGTTCAAGCTGCAGGTTTTCCGGGTAATTGTTTTCCTTGTGCTTGGCGCCTTCTTCCTGGTTCCGATCGGCGCGATGTTCGAGTTTTCGACGCGCGGGAACACCGAGAGCGCGCCGCGCACGCTGGTAGCCTGGCAGACCATCTTCCAAACTCCGGACCTGGTCGCCGCGATCCTTGCCTCGCTGGCCCTGGCCGTGATCACCTCGGTGGGAATGCTGCTCCTGCTGGTGCCGACCATGATCTGGGTCCGCTTGCGGTTGCCCGGCCTGAGCCGCGTCGTCGAGTTCCTGTGTCTGCTGCCGCTAACCATTCCGGCGATTGTGCTCGTCGCCGGCCTGGCGCCCGAATATCGTTGGCTGTCGATCAACTTCAGTGAGTCGATCCTCACTCTCGCATTCGTCTACCTGGTCCTGGTGCTGCCTTACACCTATCGAACGCTCCACGCCGGCCTCGCCGCCATCGATGTCAAAACGCTCTCCGAAGCGGCGCGGAGCCTGGGGGCGGGATGGGCCACGGTCATGGGCCGGATCATCGTGCCCAACATGTGGAGCGCGCTGCTCAACGCATCGCTTCTGTCGGTCGCGGTCGTCCTCGGCGAGTTCACGATCGCCAACCTGCTCAACTACGTCAATCTGCAGGTCGCGATCGCCCTGCTTGGCCGGGCCAACGCGGGCGTATCGATCGCGGTCGCGGTCGCCTCGCTGATGTTCGCCTTTCTCCTGCTTGTCATCCTGTCGTTCTTTGGCCGGCCGCGCGCGCGGATGGCTCGATTCGAGGAGGTTCTTGACGTGGGGCCGAGGTATAAATGACAACCGCTGTGGCGGCGGTCGGCGTGGGGACGGCGGCGCGAGCGGGGGTCGAGGTCCGGTTGGAGAACCTGCGCCGACGCTACGCGGGTGTCACTGCGCTGGATGGGCTGAGCCTCACCATGGCTCCGGGCGAGCTGGTTGCCCTACTCGGGCCGTCAGGATGCGGGAAGACGACGGCGCTGCGCCTGGTGGCGGGTCTCGAGCAAGCCGACGCTGGGCGGGTGGTCGTCGCTGGGGAGGACGTCACCGGCCAGCCGACGAACAAGCGTGATGTCGGGATGGTGTTCCAGGCGTATTCGCTGTTCCCGCATATGACGGCCTGGCAGAACGTCGCCTTCGGGCTCCAGATGCGCAAGGTCGACAACGCCCGCCGGCGGCGGCGGGCGGGGGAGATGCTCGAGCTGGTCGGGCTGTCCGGCTTCGCCGATCGGTTCGCCCACCAGCTCTCGGGTGGCCAGCAACAGCGTGTCGCCCTGGCCCGGGCGCTCGCCATCCAGCCCAAGGTCTTGCTGCTCGATGAGCCACTGTCTGCGCTCGACGCAAAGGTGCGGACGACGCTCTTCGTGACCCACGACCAGGAGGAGGCGCTCGCGATCGCCGACCGGGTCGGCGTCATGCATTCGGGCAGGCTGGAGCAACTGGGACCGCCGACCGCGATCTATTCCCGGCCGGCCACGCCCTTCGTCGCCGAGTTCGTCGGTCTCACCAACCGTCTTCCTGGTGTCGTCCGGGGCGGGGAGGTCGAGGTACGGGGCACACGGCTACCACTGGTCCAGCCCGACGCCGCCGATGGTCCGGCCATCGCGCTTGTCAGGCCCGAAGCCGTGACCTTCGCCAGCGGCGGCGAGGCGGTTGCGGGGCCGCTGGTCGGGACGGTCATCGCCGTGGCGTTTCTCGGTGCCACCAGCCGGGTCACCGTTGACCTGGGGGACCTCACCGTGCTGGCCCAGCTGCCGACCTCGGAAGCTACGGCGCATCCGGCGGGGTCGCGTGTCCGCCTGGCGCTCCGCCCTGACCCGGTCCTCATCGCCCGTGACGAAGCGACCTCCAAGACCTAGGCGTCCGTTCGTCGAGGCGGTCAACGCCGTCGTGCGAGATCTCGAGCCGGGCGAGGTCATGAGCTATGGCGAGGTGGCACGGCGGGCTGGGTATCCGAGAGCGGCGCGAGCTGTCGGCAACGTGCTCGCCACAACCATGGGCTTGCCCTGGTGGCGAGTGGTCCGAGCGAGCGGCGAACTGGCGGCGCACAGTCGCGCGGAGCAGGCCCGACGGCTACGGCGGGAGGGCGTAGCGGTCCGAGATGGGCGCTGTCAATCGCCTCCGGAGTCAAGAAAGTCCGTACGGGGGCATAGCCTTAACACCAGTTAACTGAACGTTGACCGAACGCCGAAATCCGTCTACGCTAAACGGAATCAAACACCGTAGAGGAGGGAAGTGCTTGACCATTTCACGAAGGCGCTCAGTAACCGTGGCTTCCGCAGCGATTCTTCTTGGCAGCCTCGTCCCGTCGATTGGGGGCGCGGCGGCCGGCAGTTCGGGAACGCCAAGCTTCGTCCGGCAGATTGCCAGTGGGGGGACGACGTCCTTCCGAGCCGGTGCGGTCGGAACCGGCGCGATCCAGTCGCCGGAGTTCGCCACGCTTGCTCTAGATGGAGCGGCGGCATCGAGTACGAAGAAAGGGGTGGTCAACCGGCGGTTGTCTACGTCGGCAGGTCCGGCTGGTGCCGCGGTGGCTTCCGCAAATGAGGCGGGCTCGGATTCGAACTTGCTCCTCATCTTTGACGGCCTCAACCATCGGGCGCAGCGCACCGCCAATGGTGGTAACCAGTTCTCGTTAGAGCCACCCGACCAGGGACTGTGTGTCGGAAACGGCTATGTACTGGAAACCGTGAACGACGTACTG
Source organism: Chloroflexota bacterium (assembly GCA_005882525.1). Lineage (GTDB taxonomy): Bacteria > Chloroflexota > Dormibacteria > CF-121 > CF-121 > CF-13. Next base: position 1,817 of record VBGO01000314.1, on the reverse strand, counting down.
CGCGTCTTCAGCACCGGCGGCGCCCCGGTAACCGGCGTCATTGATCTCAACAGCTTCTATGGCTATGCGGCGCAGGTCGATCGGACGACCGGTCAGCAGGGGCCGTTCGTCACCGATCCGAGCTGCTACTTCGACGCCGACACGCAACGCTGGTTCCATGTCGTTCTGACGCTCGACGTCGACGCGAGCACCGGCGCGTTGCTGGGACCCAACCATCTTGACCTGGCCGTCAGCAATGGCCGTAAACCGACCGATGGATGGAGGCTGTACAGCGTCCCGGTCCAGGACGATGGAACTCAGGGCACCCCTAACCATGGATGCAGCCTCGGGGCCTGCATCGGCGACTATCCGCACATCGGGGCGGACGCCAACGGTTTTTACATCACGACCAACGAATACTCGCTTTTCGGTCCCGAATTCAAGGGCGCACAGCTTTACGCGTTCTCAAAGCGAGCGCTGGCCCGACACGATCGCAAGGTAACGGTCGTGCAGTTCGACACGCGTGAGACGCTGGCAGCCCGCCGCGCCGGATTCACCGTCTGGCCGGCGAGCAGCCCGGCCAGCCAGTACGCGACCAGCGAGGGGGGCACGGAGTACTTCCTGAGCTCGGACGCGGGCAGTGAGGTCAACCCCATCGGCACCTCGACGAACCTGGTTGTCTGGGCGCTGACCCAGACACAGTCGCTGAATAGTGGAGGCGCTGGCCTTCGGCTCACCAACACCGTCAAGACGGTTAGTCCGTATAGCGTCCCGGCAACTTCCGTCCAAAAGGTGGGCCACATCCCGCTCGGGGAATGTATCAACGACCAGAGCATCCGGACCCCGCTCGGGCAGGGCTGCTGGAGATACTTCTTCACCAAGAAGCCGCGGAACGATGAAGTGGAGTCGCGGCTGGACAGCAATGACAGCCGCATGCAGCAGGTCGTTTATGCGGGCGGCAAACTCTACGGAGCGCTCGACACGGCCCTATCCGTCGACGGCGCAAACCAGGCGGGGATCGAGTGGTTCATCGTCAGCCCGTCGACGAGCTCGAACGACCTGTCGGGATACCTTGGGCTCGCTGGCGCGAATCTGACCTACCCAGCGATCGGTGTAACCGCGGGCGGCAAAGGGGTGATGGCCTTCACGCTCGTAGGCGCCAATGACTACCCGAGTGCGGCGTACGCACCGATCAGTGCCGCGTCTGGCGTCGGGGACGTTGTCCATGTGGCCAAGGCCGGGCTCGGCCCGGACGATGGATTTACTAGCTACAAGGCCTTCGTCGGCAACCCGCCGCGGACGCGCTGGGGGGACTACGGTGCGGCGGTCGCAGATGGGCCGAATATCTGGATGGCGTCGGAGTACATCGGTCAGACCTGCACGCTGGCCGAGTATGTGGCGACGACCCCGATCGGCATTTGCGGCGCGACCCGGACCGCACTCGGGAACTGGGACACCCGGATCAGCCTGGTTTCGCCGTAAGGCGTACTCACGCAGGAAAGGAGCCGCACCGTTGGGTGCGGCTCTTTCTTTTCAGGGGTCTCTGGTCGCGAGCGATTCGATCACTTCCCTCACACCGGCGCCGGCCGGACCGCGGGTGACGCAGTCGGCGCGTTGCTTGACCGAATCGAGGGCATTCGCGACCGCGACCCCTGATCCGCACATCGCGAGGAAAGCCTGATCGTTTTCCGCATCCCCGATGCCGACGACGTCGCCGGCCGATAGCGCGAGATCGTCGAGGGCGGCGCGCAGCCCGGTCGCCTTGTCGACCTCGGCGGGCAGCACCATGACCGAGCCCTTGTTGAGGATCACCTGCAGATCGAGGCCGAGCTCGCGGA
>VBGO01000066.1 GCA_005882525.1 Chloroflexota bacterium | reverse complement strand
CGCTTGTCCACGCGATCAACTTCGACGGCGTAGGCCGGCCGCGACTCGGGCGTCATGGATACCAATCATGCTCCGAGTCGGGCGTCGATGCAGTAGCCTGACCGCCAGTGCCTGAACTCCCCGAGCTCGAAGTGCTGCGCCAGTACCTTGGCCCCAGGATCGAAGGCCGGAAGATCGCGCAGGTCTGGACGTCGCCGAAGCTCAGCTTCCTCCTGCGCACCCCGCCCGACGAGTATGCCCGGCAACTGACCGGCGGAACCTTCGAGCGGATCTGGCGCCGCGGCAAGTTCCTGATCTTCGATGTGAGCGGGCAGCATCTCGTGATCAACCCGATGCTGGGCGGGCGGCTACAGTGGACGACCGCGTCGGAAAAGGTCGCGGCCGCGACCGTGTTTCGGATCACGTTCGAGGGTGGCGATGAGCTGCGCTTCCTCGACACCGTAAAGATGGGTCGCGTTTACTGGGTGGTGCCGGGCGCCCTACCGACGATCCCCGGATGGGCGGAGCTGGGTCCGGATGCACTGACCGTCACGCTCTCCGAGTTTTCGCAACGCATCCGCCGCCATCCGGGCGAGCTGAAGAACCTCTTGCGCAACCAGGCGTTCATTGCCGGCGTCGGCAACGCCTACTCCGATGAGATCCTGCACGAAGCCGGCCTGCTGCCATTGCGCAAGCGGACGACGCTGAAGCCGGAGGAGGTGGTCAAGCTACACGCGGCGACCCATAAGGTGCTCAGCTCGGCCATCGAGTCGATCAAGGCGCAGCCCAACTACGTACCGCACAAACAGGATCGGAGCTTCCTCGCCGTACATGGCAAGGCGAAGGCGGCGTGCCCGCGCTGCGGACACCGGATCTCAGAGTTGACCGCGCGCGGTGAGGCGACGGATTTCTGTCGTGGCTGCCAGCATTAGCGCGTGCAGCTGAACAAGGCGCGCGTCATCGTGACCGGCGCGTCGAGCGGTATCGGGCGGGCGATCGCGGTGGAGTTCGGGCGCCGCGGCGCACGGCTGGCGCTCGCCTCGCGAAACCGAGCTGCTCTCGAGGCGGTGGCGGTATCGATCAGGGCTGCGGGCGGCACGGCCGTCGTAATCCCGACCGACGTGACCGCGGTGGGTGCGGTGGAGAAGATGGCGCAGGACACGATCCGCGAGCTTGGCGGGATCGACATCCTGGTGAACAACGCCGGGATCGGGATGCAGGCTCCGATCGCCGAAGCGTCGAGCGCCGACGTCGACAGCCTGTTCAAGCTCAACGTGCTGGCGGCGGCGGCGGCCATCCGGGCGGTGGTGCCGACCATGCGGGCGCAGGGGGCCGGCATGGTGATCAACATCTCATCGATGGCCGGCCGAATCGTCGTCCCCCGGATCGGCTATTACTCGGCGACCAAGTTTGCCCTGACTGCCCTGGGCGATGCGCTGCGAATGGAAGAGGCGCATCGCGGCATCAGGGTGATGAATGTCTTCCCCGGGACGACGCGCTCGAGGTTCGGCGAGAACCGGCTCGGCCTCCGCGGCCAAGGGGCGCACCAGCGGCTGCCACCGGTGTCGGCCGAGAAAGTTGCGCGGAAGATCGCGAATGCAGTCGAAGGCAACCGGCGCTCGGTCTACGTCTCCTGGTTTCCCGATCGGGCGGGCGTCGCGGCCAACTGGCTGGCCGGCTGGGCGATCACCGCGGTGCTGCGACGCTGGGCCCGGCATGCCGAAACCTGATCAGAGAAATGCCCTCGAGGTCGGTGAACGCGTCTATCTGCGGGAGCCCACGAGTCGCGACGCGGCCCAGATCGTTGCGCTGAACCGAGCCAGTCGAACATTCCATCGGGGCTGGGTGATGCCACCCACCGATTCGGGAACCTTCGTCACGTGGATGCGCCGCTGTCGCCAACCGAACGTTAAGTGCTTCCTGGTCTGCCGGCTCGCCGACGGCGCGATTGTCGGCGTCTTCACCCTCAGCCAGATCGTCCTCGGGATGTTCCACAGCGCCTACCTCGGCTACTACGCCGAGCGGCCCCATGACGGCCAGGGTTACATGACGGAGGGCATGGGCCTGGTGCTCCGTCACGCGTTTACCCGCATGACACTGCACCGGGTCGAGGCGAACGTCCAACCGGAGAACGCCGCCTCGATCGCCCTCGTCAAGCGCTCTGGCTTCCGGCTCGAGGGTTTCTCGCCGCGCTACTTGAAGGTTGCCGGGCGCTGGCGTGACCACCAGCGCTGGGCCATTCTTATCGACGAGTGGCGGCGCCTTCGCCCGCGGCCGCGCGTGCCTTCTCGAGATCGCGGGCGCCGAGCACCACCCGGGTCCTCGTCGCCAGGTAGACCGCGTTCAGGCTGACCCCGGCGTCGGCGATCTTTCGGGTCAGCTTTCCGAGCGCCCCCGGCTTGTCCTCGATGTCCAGCACCAGGACGTCCTGCTCACCGGTGACTCGGGCTCCGGCACTCTCCAGCGCCTGACGCGCCTTTGCCGGGTCGCCAACCAGCACATGGCCAACGCCCTTTCCACCGACGACGAAGCCACAGATCCCCTCGATATTGACGCCGGCCTTCCCCAGTGCCTCGGCCGCCGCCGCGACGGTGCCGGCCTTCTCCTCGAGCTCGATCGTCAGATCCTTGAGCTGATTTGCCATCTGCTGACCTCCTAACCCCTCGCTTGCTGTCGGGTAAGGGGCCATTTTAGTGCCTTTCAGATCACGCGATCTGGGTCGTCGAGCCAGTTGAGTCCGAGGCCTAAAACCGCCACGGCAAAAGCTGTTACCAGGATCAGCAGGGCGAGTCGGCCGGCCAGCCGGATCGCCGGAGCCCGGCGTTCGAAGGGGCGTGACTTCTCGAACCAGAGCGTCCAGATGGCGAGCGGCACGACCGGCAGGCTGCGCAGGCCGATGCGGAGCAGTGGGCTTGGGGCGATAAACGCTTCGATGACGTAGAAGCCGGCGACCGGGATGAGGATGACGACGATCGCGACCAGAAGGGGGCCGTGAAGCCGGTCAGTAAGCCTCGAGGTAGGCGTCGAGCTCCCACGCGGTGACCTGCTTCTCATAGCTTTGCCACTCCATCTCCTTCGCCTCGATAAAACGTTCGAGGAGGTGGACACCCAGCGCCTCCCGCATCACCTCGTCCTGGCGAAGGTCCTTGAGGGCCTCGGCGAGGGAGGCGGGGAGCTGGCCAAGCTGATAGCGGGCGAGCCGCTCCGGGTCGAAGGCATAGAGGTTCTCTTCGACCGGCGGTGGCAGTGGCAGCTTCTGGCGGATCCCGGAAAGGCCGGCGTGGAGCATCGCGGCGAAAGCCAGGTACGGGTTGCAGGAGGGGTCGGGTGCCCGGTACTCGATCCGGATGGCGGCCCGGTCGCCGCTGCCGGCGCGCGGGACTCGAATCAGGGCAGACCGGTTCATCTGGGCCCAGCTGATCGCCACCGGCGCCTCGAAGCCGGGCACGAATCGCTTGTAGGAGTTCACGAGTGGGGCGACCAGGGCACAGAGCGCCCGGGCATGCGCCAGCTGGCCGGCGATGAAATGCTTGGCGACCGGCGACAGCTGGTATTGATCGGCGCGGTCGTAGAAGGCGTTGATCTCCTTGCCCGCCTCGGTCAGCACCTGGTGGGTGTGCATCCCGGAGCCGGCCGCACCGAAAATCGGTTTCGGCATGAAGGTCGCCAGCAGTCCGCGCCGCTGCGCCACCGCCTTGACGGCGTGCTTAAGGGTCACCAACTGGTCCGCGCTTCGCAGCGCGCCACCCAGTGCCAGGTCGAGTTCGTACTGGCCGGCCGCCACCTCATGGTGGCTGGCCTCGACCGTGATGCCCAGACGGTCGAGGGCGCTCACGATTTCCTGCCGGACATCACTGCCAACATCGACCGGGTGGTCGAAGTAGCTGGCCCGGTCGTGGCGGCCGGGGCGCACACCGCCGGTAGCCGTATCGGCGGTCAGCAAGAAGAACTCCAGCTCCATCGCGACGCCATAGTCGAAGCCGAGGGCGGCCGCCTCCGCCAGCGCCCGTGCCAGAACCCCGCGCGGGTCGCCGGCGAACCGCTCCCCCTCCGGGGTGAGGAGATCGCAGATGACCTGGGCGGTGGGCGCGCCCTCCGCCTCGCCGATCGTCAAGGTGTCGAGGTCGGGCCGAAGGAACATGTCGCTCTCGAAGACCCGGGCGAACCCCTCCACCGACGACCCGTCGAACCATTCGCCGTTGCGGACGGCATGGGGGAGGCGCTGCGCCGGGATCGTGATGCTCTTCACCGTCCCGAGCACGTCGACGAAACGCAGGTCGAGGAAGCGGATGCCCCGTTCGGAGAGCCGCTCGAGTGCGCGCTCGAGGCCGTGCGCCGTGCCCCGGCCCGCGGCCGCTTCAGTCTTCGGCGTCGGGAACTCCTGTGTGCTCGGGGGTCTCGGTGGAATCCGCCTCGTCCCATGACGGGCCGGGTCGCGGGTAATCGCCGGGTCTCCAGGGCTTGTCGCGCTCGAGTGGATGGTCCATGGCGTTGCTCCTCTTCAGATGTCTAAGGCGACTGCCAGGGCGAGTGGCAGCCGCCTCGACGACGAACGCGCGAACGGATGATCGGGTCGAACTAGATGTCGTGGTAGAGGTAGAACTCCCACGGATGTGGCCGAAGCGCAACCTGGTCGACCTCACGCACGCGCTTGTAGTCGATCCAGGTCTCGATCAGATCCGTGGTGAAGACGCCGCCGCGGGTCAGGTAGTCGTTGTCGATCTCCAGAGCGTCGAGCACTTCCACCAACGAGCCGGGCGTGCTCTTCACCTGGCGCTTCATCTCGGGTTCCAGTTCGTAGAGGTCTTCGTCGATCGGCTTGGGCGGCTCGATCTTGTTGATCACGCCGTCCAGCCCGGCCATCAGGCAGGCGGCGAACGATAAGTAGGGATTGCACGACGGGTCAGGTGTCCGGAACTCGAGTCGCTTCGCCTTGGGGTTGTCGAAGTACATCGGGATCCGCACGCAAGCGCTGCGGTTCCGCTTCGAGTAGATCAGGTTGATGGGTGCCTCGTACCCGGGGACCAGCCGGCGATAGGAGTTGGTCGTCGGCGCGGCGAAGGCGAGCAGCGATGGGGCGTGCTTCAGCAATCCGCCGATATACCAGCGGCACATATCGCTGATCCCTGCATAACCAGCCTTGTCGTAGAAGAGCGGCACGCCGTCCTTCCAGAGGCTCTGGTGCGTGTGCATGCCGGACCCGTTGTCCATGAAGAGCGGCTTGGGCATGAACGTCGCGACGAACCCGTTCTGGGCGCAGACGTTCTTGACGACGTACTTGTACATCATCACCTTGTCGGCCATGCTCACCAGCGTGTCGAACCGCATGTCGATCTCGGTCTGGCCGGCGGTGCCGACTTCATGGTGATGGACCTCGACGTCGACGCCTGCCTCGATCAGCTTGAGGACGATCTGCGAGCGAAGGTCCTGCAGCTTGTCGGTCGGCGGTACCGGGAAATATCCTTCCTTGTAGCGCGGACGGTAGGCCTGGTTCGGCTCGGAGTTCTTGCCGGAGTTCCAGACGCCTTCGACCGAATCGATCTCGTACATGCCCGAGAACTGGTTCTGGTCGAACCGCATGCTGTTGAAGATGTAGAACTCACACTCGGGTCCGAAGAAGCTGGTGTCGGCGATGCCAGTCGACAGCAGGAAGGCCTCCGCCTTCTTGCCGACGTAGCGTGGATCGCGAGAGTAGGGCTCCCGGGTGATGGGGTCGATCACGTCGCAGTTGATGCTCAGGGTCGGCACGCGCAGAACCGGGTCGACGATCGCCGTCGACGCGTCCGGGATCAGCAGCATGTCGCTCTCGTGGATGTGCTGGAAGCCGCGAATGCTCGAGCCGTCGAAGCCGATGCCCGCGCTGAAGAGGTCCTTGTTCAGCTCCTGGACCGGGATCGAGAAGTGCTGCCAGGTCCCGATCAAGTCGATGAACTTGAGGTCGACGATCTTCAGCCCCTGCTTGTGGGCCAGGTCGATGACGGATTGGGCATCCGCCCTGGTCTCCTTTTTCGCGCGCACGCCCTGGTCGATCGCCATAGACAAATTCCCTCCGGTAAACGTAGTGATCCGACTTTCTCGATCCTAGGGGCGCTTGACCGCCGCGTCATCGGGCCGGAGAGACGAGTTGTAGGGGCCCTTTTTGTGCGCTGCGCCCAAGACGCCTATTGCGTGGGGCTGGCAGACGTTGACGGCGAACCCAGCAGGCTCGGGTTGGGGCGGTCGACCGTCAGGGTGTAGCCGCTGGACGGGGGGTCGATCGCCACCGACAGGACGTATTCGCCCTTGGTGAAGCGAACGATCGAGGTGGTGGCTGAGACCTTATCCTCGACCCACCCGTGGTTGACGAGGTAAGCCTCGTAAAAGGGGACGATGCTGTTCAAGTCCTGGGCGGTCAAGTCCTCGGAGATGGTTTCGGTGTCGGCGAGCCCTGGCTGCTCGTCCAGGAGCTTGGTGCCTGGGGGTTGAGGAAGCGATTCGATCAGCGGCCGGGTGAGACGGACGTCGGCGCCGCTGATCACGGAGGCCGTCCGGGCGCTCTCGACCAGGCTAAAGACGGCCAGCGCGACCAGCAGCACCGGTACGACCGCGGTGGCGGCCCAGAACAGGCCGCGACGGTCCAATCCCTCTCGATGCCGCCGCCAGGCCGCCCCAAGCAGGAGGGCAAGGGTCATCAACGAGAGAACAAGCACCGAGGCGGCCAGTAGGTTGAACCAGGGCCCGGGCATGTACTCGGCCAGCTGATCGATCGCCAGCCACCCGGCCGCGAATATCGCCGCATAGCCCGCCGACACCGCCGGTACGAGCAGCGGGTGATCGCCGCTCGCCACCGGGCGAAGCGGCGGGGCGGACCGGCTGTGGCGCCGGTCTATCCGCCGGCGGCTTGCTCCCACTCCTGGTAGAGCGCTCGCAGGCGACGGGACGCATCCTCGTGCGCCTGGGCGAGCTCCGTGACCCGGGCTGGGTCGTCGTACGTCTGGTGGTCCGCGAGCTGCTCCTCGATTCGGCGGACCTCCGCTTCCAGCTCGTCGATGCGGTCTTCCACCCCCTCGACCAGAGGGGTGCCTTTCACCTCGCGACCGGGCTTCGCCGGGATGCTGGCGCGACCCGGCGAGCGTGGCTCGGGCGCGATGACCGGCCGCGCCGCCCGCTGCCGGCGCCGTTCCAGGTCAGTGTAGTTGCCGAGCTGCATGGTCACGGCGCCATCCCCGACGACCCACAGCCGGGTGGCGATGGCATCGATGAAATATCGGTCGTGCGAGACGAAGAGGATGGTGCCCTCGAAGTCCTGCAGCGCCTCCTCGAGCATCTCCTGGGCCGGGATGTCGAGGTGGTTGGTGGGCTCGTCGAGCAACAGCAAGCCCGCATCGTCGAGCATCAGCTTCGCCAGCGCGACGCGGCTCTTCTCACCCCCGCTCAGCGAGCGAATCGTCTTGAATGCGTCGTCGCCGCTGAACAGCAACCGTCCGAGGAACGTGCGCAGCGTTTCCTCCGGCAGGCCGAAGGCGTCCTGCAACTCGGTCAGCACCGTCTTGGCCGGGTCCAGATCGGCCAGGTGCTGGTCGTAGTAGCGCACGGTGACGCGCGGGCCCAGCTTCACCCGGCCCGACAGCGGACGCAGCTCGCCGAGCAGCGCCTTGAGCAGGCTGGTCTTCCCGGACCCGTTCGGTCCGACGATCGCCACCCGTTCTCCGGCGCTGACGGTGAAGGCCGGCATGGAAAGCTCCCATCCTGCCCCGTCGCCGGAAGGGGACGAGTACGAAAGCCGGAGGCCGTCGCTCTGAAAGATCAGCTCGCTGGTGCTGGAGGCCCGCAGCCGGATCCGGATCTGCTGATCGTCGGCTGGTGGCTCGACGCGAGCCAGCCGGTCGAGCTTGGTCTGACGGCCGCGCGCCTCGCGGGCCCGCTGACCCGCCTTGTAGCGGCGGATGAATTCCTCGGTCCGGGCGATGTATTCCTGCTGGGCGTCGTACTCCTTTTGCCGGACGGCCCGGCGCTCGCGGCGCAATCGAAGGTACTGGCGGTAGTTGCCTGGGTACCACTCGCCCGATCCGGCCTGGAGCTCGAGGATATCGTCGGCGGTGTGCTCGAGGAATCGCCGGTCGTGAGAGACGATCAGCATGCCGGCCCGCGACAGGCGCAGAAAGTCCTCCAGCCACTCGATGGCTTCGAGGTCGAGGTGGTTGGTCGGTTCGTCGAGCAGCAGCAGGTCGGCATCCTGGAGCAGCAATCGCGCCAGCGCGAGGCGGCGTCGCTGGCCACCACTGAGCGCGCTCGGCGGCAGCGCCTGGTCGGATTCGGTCAGGCCGACGCCATGCAGGACCTCGGCGACCCGGTTGTCGAAGGCGTAGCCGTCGAGCCGCTCGTACTCGTGCTGGACCTCGCCGTAATCCTCGACGAGGATCGCCTGCTCCGGGCCGCTCGCCTGCGCCATGGCGGCTTCGAGCCCCTCAAGGCGACCCCGCAGCCCGATGATGTCCGGGCGGCTGTGCAGCGCGTCGGCGTAGACACTCTCGTGGGGGCCCGCTTCCAACTCCTGCGCGAGGTAGGCCGTCCGAGTGCGCGGACCCAGGGTCAGCGAGCCGGCGGTCGGGGTGACGTCACCCGAGATCGCTTTGAGGAGGCTCGACTTTCCACTCCCGTTGGCGCCCACGATGCCGAGGCGCTGCCGTGGCTCGACCTGGAAGGTCAGGTCGCCCAGCACCTCGGTGGCGCCGAAGGTCACGCTCAGCCGATCGACGCGAAGCAGCGGCATGTCACGGAAAGTCTACGGCCGCGTCGGCGGGGCGCCGGCCCGAATACTTCTTCGTTTTCTGGGAATAAACCGGGGAACGATTCGGTTTGGCACCGTGTAGGCCATTTTCAGCGCCATGAAATGAGGGTTCGTTGATGACAGGATTGCTCGCCCAGACCAACGCCTATATCCGTGATGCCGAACGGCAGCACCGCGACCACAAGGCTCGCCAGGACCAGGTCCGGCGGCCGGTCCAGCTGATCGATCGGCTGCTCCAGGAGCTCGAGGAGATGAATCTCAAGGGCATGAAGCGGGTGCCGACCGCCTACGAGCCACGTCTGGACGAGGTACTTACCCTGCTGAGCCCCATTGGGTCGATGCCGCAGCTCGCCAACATCAAGGTCAAGGTCGGCATCCCGAAGCTGATGGATGCCCTCTTCGCGGTCGAGGAGGCCCTCTTCGCGGAGCGTCATGGCCCGGTCGCGGAGTCTGACGGCGAGCCCTTCAACAGCGGCCTCTTTACCGCCGCTTAGAACTTTTCGCCTCACGGGCGGCGGCGTGGCAGTACCATAGCGCCGTGCCAAATGCGCTCGATCTCATGTTGCGGCTGCTGGTCGCTCTGGTCCTGGGCGCCATCGTCGGGCTGGAGCGCGAGCGGCAGGAGCGGGCAGCTGGGTTACGGACGGTGACGATGGTATCCCTCGGATCGTGCCTCTTCACCATCGTCGGCGCGTATGGGTTCCCCAACACCGACCCATCCCGTGTCGCGGCTCAGATCGTGACCGGGATCGGCTTCCTCGGGGCCGGGACGATCTTCCTCCGCAAGGACCTGGTGCGGGGCTTGACGACCGCCGCGACCATTTGGGCGGTGGCCGCCATCGGGATGGCCGCAGGGACCTCGCGATATTTCGAGGCGGCATTCACGACCTTGCTGATCCTGGGTGTATTGATGGTCTTGAAACCCATCGAACGGCGCTTCTTTAAGCGGCCCAACGAGGCGCAGGTCAGCCTGGTCGTTCCGCGCGGTGAGGGCGAGGTCGAAAAGGTGCGGGCTGCGTTGGCGGCGATCGGCGCATTTCCGATGTCGCTGCGGATTCACGAGCTCAGCGAAACCGACGACCGACTGGAGATCGATGTCGGCCTCCCGCATAACCGAACGACCTCCGAGCTGCTGCGTCAGCTTCGCGCGGTCGAAGGCGCGCGCCAGATCCTGATTTCCCGGGATCTCGTTGAAGACCGGATCCGGGCGGGCAACTGATACAATGGCGGCCTAAGTAATGGGAGGTGGTGCCCATGGCATTAATTGACTTAAGTGAGAGCGGCGGGTAACACCGCCGCTCTTTCTTTTTCCCGGCACGGTTAGCCCCGAAGCGGGCCGCCGAAGACCGGTTTGCGCTTCTCGATGAATGCCCGAATCGCCTCCCTGGCGTCGGACGTCCCGGCGGCCATGGCCTGGAGCTGCGATTCCAGCTCCATCGTCTGCTCGAGGTCGAGCTCGAGCGCGCGTTCCATGCCCCGCTTGATCAACGCGTAGGTCTGCCGCGGTCCCTCGGCGAGCCGGCGGGCGCGCTCCAACGCCACTGCCATCAACTGGTCGGGTGCCACCACGGCCGCGACCAGGCCGAGGCGGTGAGCCTCTTCGGCACTCATCGGATCCCCGGTCATGGCCAGCTCGGTGGCTTTGCTCAAGCCCAGCATCCGCGTGAGGAAGAAGAGACTGCCGGCGTCCGGCACAAGGCCCACCCGGACGAAGACCACGATCAACTGGGCGCCCGCCACCACGATGCGCAGGTCGCACGCGAGGGCCAGGCTGAGCCCCGCGCCGGCGGTGGTCCCATTGAGGGCCGCGATCACCGGCTTTGGACAGGCGCGGATGGCCCGAATCATCGGCACGTAGTTGGTTCGCAGATCGGCGCCGAGATCGGTGTCACCGGCCTCGGATCGTGCGCTCACGTCCTTGAGGTCGGCGCCCGCGCAGAAGGCTCGCCCGGAGCCGGTCAGGATGACGGCACCGACGGCGGCGTCGCGCCCGGCGGCCTCTAATCCGGCGCGCAGCACCGCCGTTGTTTCAGCATTGAGCGCATTCAGGGCATCGGGCCGGTTGAGGGTCAGCGTCACGACCGCACCGTTGCGGTCGGTGAGCACGACGTCGCTCATCGCCCGGTGAAGCGGCCGGGCCGCTTCTCGAGGAACGCCCGCATGCCCTCGCGTTTGTCCTCCGACGCGAACAGCAGATAGAAGAGCTTGCGCTCGAACTCGAGGCCGGGCCCCAGGCCGACCTCCATCGCCTGGTTGACGGCTTCTTTACCCAGGCGAACCGCCAGCGGAGGGCGGGCGGCGATCAGCTGCGCGAGACGCTTGGCCTCCGGCATCTGGCCGCCGGCGGGGACGACCCGGTTTACCAGGCCCATCCGCTCCGCCTCGACGGCGCTCACCGGCTCACCCGTGAGCACTGCTTCCATCGCGCGCACTTTTCCCGCGGTCCGCGCCCAGCGTTGGGTGCCGCCGGCTCCGGGGATGATCCCGATCTTGACCTCGGGCTGGCCGAACTGGGCGGTCTCCGAGGCGACCACCAGGTCGCACATCAGCGCCAGCTCGCAGCCGCCGCCAAGCGCATATCCACTGACGGCGGCGATCACCGGCTTGTGGATGGCCCGAAACCTGGCCCAGCGCGCGAAGTTGTCGTCCTCGAGTACGTCGACGGCACCCGCATCCGCCATTTGCGAGATATCAGCGCCGGCGGCGAAGGCGCGGTCGTTGCCGGTGAGGATCATGCAGCGGATGGCCGGGTCGCGGTCGAAGGTCTCCAGTGCGTCGACCAGCTCGACGATCGTCTGCTGGTTCAGGGCATTGCGGACCTGGGGTCGGTGGATGGTGACGATGCCAACCGGTCCGTCGACGTCGGTGAGCACGAACTCGTACGGCATCAGCTCCCTCCTGCGGGCCCAGTCTAGACCCGATGCCGGCCGAGGACGGTGCCAGCCAGGGGCCGGATCGGCGTTATAGGGTGGTGAAGCGGCTGGCGCTGGCGTTCGTGCCCATGGTCCTCCTGCTGCTCCTTCCAGGCACGGCGCTCGCCGAGGACCAGCCATTCAAAACCGTGGTCGATGGCCTCGTGCCGAAGACCCCAGGCCTCACCATCGAGGGGACGATGGGGGGCTGCGACCTGCTGCTCCAGAACCAGACCAACCAGGATGTGATCCTCTTCGACATGAGCAAGCCGCCGAAGCCCTTTCGCTTCGCGGCCCAACCGAAATCGGCATCGGCGCGTCCACCGATTCCCGTGCATCTGACCGGCGCCTGGCCGTGCGCCAGCCTGCCGGCCGTCACCGAGGACCATCGCTGGAACCATGCGGAAATCACGGTCGGCACGTGGAGCCTGAACGGGACAGTAGGAGCCCTCAGCTTCAAATTGAATGCCCGGACGCTCTACGATCCGGTGCTCGACCC
>VBGO01000316.1 GCA_005882525.1 Chloroflexota bacterium | reverse complement strand
GGGCTCGCCGGTGCATTCGCATTCATGAGGAGGGCGCGCACGTGTCCTGACTTTTGATCGGGGTCCAGCGTGAGCGAGGCTTGCCCGAGCGGAGGATATTCTGCAAGCTCGTGCGCGGACGTGGCCACATGGCCCGGGGCCGGCTCGGTACCGTACAACCTCACGTCTGGCGCACCGGTCGGCATGCTCGAGAGCAGGAGATGAATCGGGCTTTTCAGCCGAGTGAACTCGTCCATCGACATCGTCGCCAGCGTTCGCGGATCGCGAATCTCGTCATTGGCGTAGGCGCCGGGTCCGTGATAGGGCGTGAGCGCAATGTTGAACTCCATCCGCTGGCCGTTGACCATCCCGACAAATTGGCCAACCCATTGTTCGGTCCCCTCGACATCACCGACCCGACAGCCGCTGTGATGACCGTCCGAATCGCGCAGCTGCGTCATGGTCCCGGAAATGTCGCCGGTAAACGAAAGATCGGCCGACGGCGCATGAGAGATGATGTCGAATTGCCAATACCCAACCGCGATCAGGGCGGCCGACAGGAGCGCGGGCAAGAGAATCCTCCGCCGGCCTGCTATCAGCCGCGCGATGCCCCCAATGCGGCTCAACCGTAGTGAATCAGTACTTGTAGATGTGCTGGCGGAACTCAAAGGCATCGTCCTCTGCGGCGAAGGCTTCGACATCGAGCTCCTTGACCGCGATGTAGGACGTTGCGAGGCGCTCGCCCAACGCCTTGAGGAGCGTGTCATCGCGCTTGAGGTTGTCCAAGGCCTCCTTGAGGCTTTGCGGCAGGCGGTCGGCGCCGATCGTCTGCCGCTCTTTGTCGCTGAGGTTGTACGGGTCGACGGTCACCGCTGGCGGAAGGGTCAGCTTTCGCTCGATGCCGTCGAGTCCGGCGGCGATGACGCCCCCGAGCGAGATGTACGGGTTGGCGCTGGAGTCGGACGACTTCAGCTCGACGTTGGTCGACTCGGCCTCGTGGCCCTTGAAGGGCGAGGCGACACGCACGGCGCCTTCGCGATTGTCCGGACCCCAGGCGCGATAGGCCGAGGCCCACATATGTGGTTGCAGCCGACGATAGGAATTGACCGAGGCGCAGGTGAGCGCCACCAGCCCCGGCAGGTGGTCGAGGATGCCGGCCATGAAGTGACGCGCCAGCGTCGAGAGGTTGTACTGGCCGCCGGCGTCGTAGAAGCGGTTGACGGTCTGGTCGCGGTCCCAACCCGAGAAGTGCAGGTGGCAGCCGTTGCCCGCCTGGTCGGCCCAGGGCTTGGGTGCGAAGGAGGCGTAGCGGCCGTGCCTGAGGGCGATCCCGCGCACCGTCTCGCGATAGAGGATGTGATGGTCGGCCGCCTGCAGGGCGGGCGCGTGACGGATGGACAGTTCCTGCTGACCCCAGCCGAGCTCGGCGTAATACTGCTCGACGGTCATCCCCTGGGATTCGAGCGCGGCGACGATCTCGTCGATGACCGGTGCCGCGATATTCATCCCGGTCGACGTGAAGCAGCCGCTGTCGTCGATGGGGGAGAAGTCCTCGCCGGTTTTGATCGCCAGGGACCATTCGGGCTCGAAGGCCGCGATCAGCGACAGGTCGTGGTCACCGGCCGCGCGCCCGATCATGCGTTTGAGGAAGCCACGGCCGTCGGCCGGGTAGGGCTGGCCGTCCAGGGTTTGCATGTCCACGAGGACGGTGCCGGTGTGCGGCGCGTACGGGGCGATGGCGAATGTGGTCGGGTCGGGGACGAGCCGGATCTCGCCAACCGGACCCATCCCATCGACGCTGGCCAGGTGGTCGAGCAGGGTGAAGGCCTGCATCGCGACCGTCAGGCCGATGCCGGTTTCGAGCCGCTCCGCCAGGTTGGCGATGCCCGCGCTCTTGCCGCGGATGATGCCGTCGTTGTCGCAATAGAGGAAGCGCACCAGGCGGAGGCCCGATGCCTCCGCCTGTGCGACGATCTCTCGGCGTTTTGCGTCGAGGTCGGTTGCCGCCGCCGTGCCGGCGAGGGTAGTCGCCATGCGTCGCTCGATCAGCTGCCTGCGCCCGCCCCGGCGCCTGCCGCGGCCTGCGCGCGGCGGGCCGTGTTCAGGCCGAGCAGATACACGATGACGGCGACGGCAAGCGAAGCCAGCGCAGTCCCGCCAACGATGACAAGCCATGGGCCGTTCGCGATGAGACTCGAGTTCCACGAGCCGGTCAGGGTCACGTACACGCCAACCGCGCTGGCGATGGCGCCGGCGATCGACGCGGCCCAGAAGACGCCGACAGGAACCAGTTGCTCACGCTTGAACTCCTCCGGATACTTCGACCGGATGATCAAGACGTCGACGAAGAGGAACACCATCGATACGCACCAGATCACCGTGACCGCGGCCTGCAAAACGAGGTAGATGCGTGTCGACATGTCGGCGTTGCCGGCGAAAACGAAGAACGCGATCGCGGTGATGACGGTCGTGATCACGGCCTGGGTCAGGACCGCAACATGCGGCACCTTGTTGCGGTTGACCCTGCCCATGGCTGCCGGCAGCCTGCGGTCGAGCCCGCTGACGAAGAGCAGGCGGGCGAACGAATAGTTGTAGACGGTCGTGTTGAAGATGAAGAAGAAGATCATGATCAAAGTCACGACCGCGGCGACGCCCGCACCCAGCGAGGTCTGCACCGCCTGCAGGATTGCGTAGGTCGAGTTGGCATCCTTCTGCGGAACCACGACCATCGCACCGAAGGTCAGCAGCAGGTAGGCCGCCATGACCACGATCGACCCCCAGAGCAGGTAGCTCGTGATCGCCTTGCGATCCTTGATCTCGACGCCCATGTTGAGGGGTACCTCGATGCCGAGGAGGGCGAGGATGACCAGACCATAGAAGGTGGCGTTACCCGAGTTCAGGCCGAAGGCCGGGCGCGAGAAGTCATTGGCCGCCGGGTGGCCGCCGAGCAGCCAGGCGAGTCCGGCCAGGCCCACCGTGAGAATGGCGGCGCCGTAGATGACGAAGACGCCATTTACCATGTTCTGGGTCACGCGGAACCGCAGGATCGACAGCGCCGACGAGAACCAGATGACGGCGGCGATGATCAGCCCCTGCTGCCATAGGGCGCTGAGCGGTTCTGCCTGGTTGAAGGGCGGCAGCTTGAGGAGGAACTGGAGCAGGGTGACGACCAGGTCGGCCGTCGCCACCATGACGAGTGCCCCCGGCCACCAGGCGCAGAAGCCGGCGAAGAAGCCCCAGAAGGCGCCCAGAGCCTTATTGGTCCAGACGTAGATCGAGCCCTCGCCGGGGAACATCAGGCCGAGCTGGCCGGTGACGATGGCGCCGGGAATGAGAAAGGTGAGGAAGCCGAGGATCCAGTAGACGAAGGCGGAGG
>VBGO01000065.1 GCA_005882525.1 Chloroflexota bacterium | reverse complement strand
CGCTGCACCCGGTTCAGCGAGGAGATCTCAGGGGAGCGCGAGCTGGCGCTGATCCAGCGAGGCGTCCATACCATCATCGGCACCTTCAATGACGAGCCGGCCCAGTCGAACTACCAGGGCAACTGGACGGAGATCTGCCCGGTCGGCGCGCTGACCTCACGGCAGTATCGGTTCGTCAGCCGGCCCTGGGACCTGGACCGCTCCGCGAGCGTGTGCCCGGGCTGCAGCATGGGCTGCAATATCCAGCTCGACGCCCGCAACAACCGGATCGGACGCTTTCAGTCGCGAGAAAACCTGGCCGTCGACGACGGGTGGCTCTGCGACGCCGGCCGCTTCAGCTTTCCCAACTTCCAGCGCCAGTCGCAGGACCGGCCACAGATCCGGCGCAACGGCAGGCTGGAGACGGTCTCCTACGACGAGGCGATCGCCTTCGCGGCCAGCGCGCTCGAGCAGGCCGGCCGCCAGGTAGCGGGCTGGGCCTCGCCGTCCGACAGTAACGAGGAGCTCTTCCTCTTCCGGCGGTTGTTCCGCGAGGTACTGGAGTCGCCCAACCTCGATCACCGTACTGCCGTCCTTGAGGACGCCGAGCCGGATGACAGCAGCCTGCCGATCGCCGACATCGAGCGCTGCGACCACGTGATCGTGCTCGGCGGCCAGGACGTCATCGATGCGGCACCGGTGCTCCACCTGCGCTTGTTCAAGGCTCAGCGCAAGGGTCTCCAGGTGACGAAAGTCGGTGGCGCCGCCGTTGCTGAAGCGGTCGCCAGCGTGCGACCGGATTGCACAGCCGTCGGGATCCTGGCGACCGAGGCCAACAAGAAGGCGGCCGTCGAGCTCCAGGGCAAGCTCCAAAGGAAAGTCAAGGGCAGCGTCCGCCGACTGATCGTGACCACCGGCCCAAATGGTCGTGGCGCCAAAGATCTTGGCATCCTGCCGCACCTCGGCCCGGGCTACGTCTCGCTCAACGGCCAGGCGGGGAAGGGAAGAGTCGAGTGGCCGGGGGCCGGCATCAAGGCACTGTATGTCCACGAGTCCAGCCCACTCCATGGCTTCGTTCCCAGCGATGCCGAATCGATGTGGCTGTCCGCCCTGCCCCTGGTGATTTTTCACCGCTTCAAGGCGGCGGCCCTCGACGAGGTCGCCCACGTCATCATCCCTGGTCATGCCTTTACGGAAAAGGACGGCACCGTCACGAACATGGAGGGACGCGTCCAGCGAATCTTGAAAGGCATCGACGCCGCCTGGGTTCGGGAAGATTGGCTGGTCTTCCAGGAGATCGCGAATCAGCTCGGCGCGTCATGGAACTACGAGAGCGTTGCGCAAATCACGGGTGATGTCGTTCGTGCGATTCCCCCGTACGCCGCCCTCAACCACGGTGCGCGGGTGCTCTGGAGCGAGCCGCGGTGACCCTCGAAGTCGTCGTCGTCACGCTGATCAAGGCGGCGATCGTGATCGGTGCCCTGCTGACCGGCTTTGCCTACCTCACGCTGTTCGAGCGGAAGGTTCAGGCGCGCATGCAGCAGCGGCCGGGGCCGAACCGCGTCGGGCCGTGGGGACTGTTGCAGCCGGCGGCCGACGGGCTGAAACTGTTCTTCAAGTCCAGCAGCGCCCCGTCAAGCCGCGATCGGTTTCTTTACCTCCTCGCACCGATGATTTCGATCATGGCGGCCCTCGCCAGCTTCGCCATCATTCCGGTCAGCGGGCCCGGTCCGATCAACCTGTTCGGCCATTCGATCGGTTGGTACGTGATGAACGTCAACATCGGGGTCCTCTGGTACTTCGCCGTGACGTCGGTGGGCGTCTACGGCATCTTCCTGGCCGGTTACTCATCGAACAGCAAGTACTCGATGCTCGGCGCGCTCCGCTCGTCGGCCCAGATGATCAGCTATGAGATGGCGCTGGGGCTCTCGCTGGTCCCGGTCTTCATCCTGGCGGGCTCGGTCAAGCTGGTCGACATCGTCAATGCCCAGCACACCTGGTGGTTCATCATCCCGTTGCTGCCAGCATTTTTCCTGTATCTGATCGCGGGCATCGCCGAGACGAACCGGGCGCCCTTCGATCTTCCGGAGGCCGAGACCGAGCTGGTGGCCGGTTATCACACGGAGTATTCGGGATTGCGCTTCGCCCTCTTCTTCATGGCCGAGTACATCAACATGATCATCGTGAGCTCGGTGGCGACCATCGTCTTCCTGGGCGGGTGGTGGGGCCCGCTCGGCATCCTGCCGGGTCCCTGGTGGTTCCTCGTGAAGGTGGTTGCGCTGCTCTATGTCTACGTCTGGCTACGAGCCACCTTGCCGCGAATGCGCTATGACCGGCTGATGGCGCTCAGCTGGAAATCGCTGTTTCCGCTGACGCTGGCGATGATGATGGTTACGGCGATCGTCGTGGTCGCCGCCCGAGGAACCCTCTGATGGCGCTCCGCGAGGTCTTGCTGGGCCCCCTGTACATCGCCCGGGCTCTGGCCACCACCTTCAAGCACAACACCAAGCCGATTGTCACCATCGAGTACCCGGAGCGGCAGAAGGAGGTACCGCCACGCGAACGCGGCCGGCATATTCTCCATCGCTACGCCAACGGGCTGGAGAAATGCGTCGGCTGCGAGCTTTGCGCGATCGCCTGCCCGGTCGGATGCATCGTGGTCGAGGCGGCTGAGAACACGCCCGACCATCGCGTTTCCCCCGGTGAGCGGTATGCCAAGCGCTACGAGATCAACCTGCTCCGCTGCATCTACTGCGGCATGTGCGAGGAGGCCTGTCCCTACGACGCCATCACGATGGGGCCTCGTTACGACCTGGCGGACGACCACCCCGACAAGTTCATTGCCGTGAAAGAAGACATGCTGGAGCCACTCTCGGCGAGCATGAGTGACACCGCTGTGCCCTCCGGCGCACCGTCCGCCCAACCGGTGCCGCGCAAGTGGTAGTCGGCTTCGCCATCCTGGCGGCCTGGGAGCTGGTGACGGCCGCCGGCGTCGTCGCGTTCCGGAAGCCGATCTACAACGCGCTGAGCCTGGTGGCGAACATGCTCGGGCTGGCGGTGCTGTTCTTGATGCTGAACGCCCAGTTCCTGTTTGCCGCGCAGATCATCGTCTATGCCGGCGCGGTGATGGTGCTCTTCGTCTTCATCATCGCCCTGATGAACCCCGAGGCCGACATCAGCTTCAGTCCGAGCGGTACGGAGTGGATCTACGGCGTCGTTTTTGGGGGAATCTTCGCCGCGCTGCTCGGTGCCCTGCTCTTCAACCGGGGCCTCACCGGCCGTCCCGGTCCGTTCACGCCGGCGGTGATCGATGCCGCGGGCAACGTTCAGGCCGTCGGCACCGCCCTCTACACCACCTTCCTGCTCCCGGTCGAAGTGACGTCGGTGCTGCTGTTGATGGCGGCGGTCGGGGCGGTCTACCTGGCGATGCGGAGGATCCGCTGATGCCGGTTCCCGCCTATAGCTTCTTGATGCTGAGCGGGGTCCTCTTCACCATGGGAGCGATCGGCTTCATGGTCCGGCGCAACCCGCTCGTCGTTTTCATGTGCATCGAGTTGATGCTCAATGCAGTGAACCTGGCGTTCGCGGCGATGAGCCGGTACCTGAACTCTCTCGACGGCGTGGTGTTCGCCTTCCTGGTGATCACGGTCGCGGCGGCCGAGGTGGTGGTCGGCATCGCGATCATCGTGCAGGTCTACCGGGCCGGCCGGCAGATGGATGTCGACGAGCTCGATCTGATGAAGGAGTAGCGGACCGGTGGAAACCCTCGCGCCGCTGGTCCTCCTGGCGCCGCTCGCGGGGTTCCTGGTCAATGCGCTGTTCGGCCGCCTCCTGTCGCGACCCGTGGTCGGCTGGATCGGCGCCGGCAGCGTCGGGCTGGCCTTCGTTTTCGCCATCCTGATCCTGGCGCAGACGCTGGGCGGGCAGCGGCTCGATCAAACCTACTTCACCTGGTGGCAGAGCGGCGACTTCAACGTCCCCTTCAACCTGTACGTCGACCGGCTCTCCACGCTGATGATTCTCGTGATCACCGGCGTTGGCTTCCTGATCCATGTCTACTCGATCGGCTACATGGCCGAGGATCCTGGCTATTCCCGCTTCTTCGCCTACATGAATCTGTTCGTCCTTTCCATGCTGCTGCTCGTTCTTGCCGGGAACCTCGTCTGGCTGATCGTCGGCTGGGCCGGCGTTGGACTCAGCTCCTACCTGTTGATCGGTTTCTGGTTCGAGCGGACTTCCGCGGTGCTCGCCGCGCGGAAGGCCTTCATCATGAACACCATCGGCGACGTGGGCATGGTCTTCGCGGCGTTCCTCATCTTTCTCAATCTTCGGGTGCTCGATTATCAGGGCCTCTTCAGTCGCGTCCATCAGTTGCCCAAAGGTGGGACCGTCATCACCGCCATCTGTCTGCTGCTGCTGCTGGGAGCGGTCGCGAAGTCCGCGCAACTGCCGCTTCATACCTGGTTGCCGGACGCTATGGAGGGGCCAACGCCGGTCTCGGCCCTGATCCACGCCGCCACCATGGTCACCGCTGGCGTCTACCTGGTCGCTCGGATGCACCTGCTCTATGACTGGGCACCGACGGCGGCGGCGACGGTCGCCGTGGTCGGTGGCGTGACCGCCTTCTTCGCGGCCACCATCGGGACCGCCCAGATCGACATCAAGCGGATCCTCGCGTACTCCACGATGAGCCAGATCGGCTATATGTTCCTGGCGGTGGGCCTCGGTGCCTACACCGCCGGCATGTTCCATTTCATGACGCATGCCTTTTTCAAGGCGCTCCTCTTCCTGGCCGCCGGCAATGTGATCCACGCGTTTCACGATGACCAGGACATCCGGCACATGGGGAATCTGCGGGCCGGCTTGCCGATTACGTTCTGGACGTTCTTGCTCGGCACGCTCTCCATCAGCGGCTTCCCGCTGTTCGCCGGCTTCTTCAGCAAGGACGAGATCATCCGGGCGGCCCTGAGCGCGCCCGGAACCGAGTTCTGGCTCGGGGTGCTGGCGCTGATCACGGCGGGTCTGACCGCCTATTACATGTTCCGGCTATTCTTCATCGCCTTCGGCTGGGAGTGGCTGGCGCGCGACGACCGTCACCTCCATGAAGCGCGGCCGATCCAGACCATCCCGCTCGTGATCCTCGCGGCCGGCGCGGTGGTGGGTGGTTACGTCCCGATGGCCAGCTTCCTGGCGCCGGTCTTCGGCCATGGGGTCGAAGTGGGCACCGGCGCCTTTATCGGGCTCGCCGCCCTTTCGGTGCTGGTGGCGCTGGTCGGTTTCGCCCTGGCCTACACCCTTCACGCCCGGCGGCCGGAACTGGCGGTCGCCTGGCGGACCCGGCTCGGCCCCATTCACACGCTGGTGGAGCACAAGTACTACATCGACGAGCTCTACGACCGGGTCTTCGTCCGGCCCGGCTTCGCCCTCGGTCGCTTGCTCAACACCATCGTCGAGCCGCGCGTGATCGACGGCGCCGTCAATGCGGTCGCCAGCTTTTTCCTGGTCGAGGCGCGAGAGTTCCGTTTGATCCAGACCGGCCGCGTGCGGAGCTACGCGTTGGTCACGCTGGGCGGCGCCGTCGGCATCATCGTGATCATCATCTGGTCGCTTGGCTATCTGCCCTGGAAGGTTGGGGCATGAACTGGTACACGCTGCCCGCGAGTGTCCCCTGGTTGACGCTGGTGCTGGTCATCCCAGTGGCCGGCGCGCTGCTCGTGGCGCTGACCCCCTCGGTCGCCGCCCGCGTCATCAAGCAGCTCGGCATCCTCACCTCGGTGCTCACGCTGGCCCTGGTGCTTGCGATCATCGGTGGCTTCCAGCAGGGCGTGGGCGACCTGCACCTGCAGTTCCAGGAAGCGCGCCCGTGGATCCCCGCGCTTGGAATCAGCTATCACCTCGGTATCGATGGCCTGAGCCTCTTTCTCCTCGGGCTGAATGCTCTCCTGTTCTTGATCGCGATCTCGGTCACCGACCCGCATACGCCGCGCCTCAAGCAGTTCATCCTGCTGCTGCTGCTCCTGGAAGCCGCCACCGCCGGCATCCTGCTGTCGCTCGACCTTGTTCTCTTTTATGTCTTCTGGGAGGCGATGCTGGTTCCGCTCTATCTCTTGATCGGAGCCTGGGGCGAAGGCCGGCGGGTTTACGCGGCCTTCAAGTTCCTGATCTACACCGTGATCGGCAGTTTCGCCATGCTGATCGCCATCCTGGCCGTCGCCGCCATCAACTTCTCGCAAACCGGGCAGTTGAGCTTCGACTGGACGGTGCTGGTGCAGCATCCCGCCATGGGGGTCTGGCACTTGCCGCTTCAATTGGGGACGGTCGGCATCCCGCAGCTGCTCTTTCTGGGTTTCGGCCTGGCCTTCGCCATCAAGATGCCGATCTTCCCGCTGCATACCTGGCTTCCGCCTGCGTACACCTCGTCGCCGATCCCGGTCGTGATCGTCTTCGCTGGGCTCGTCTCGAAGCTCGGCGCCTACGGGTTCCTCCGCTTCAACCTCTCGCTCTTCCCGGATGCCGCGCACAGCCTGGGCGGGCCGCTGGCGGTCCTGGCAACCATCGGCATCCTCTACGGCGCGCTGATGGCCCTGCTGCAGACGGACCTCAAGCGATTGGTGGCGTATGCGTCGATGAGCCATCTCGGCTTCATCGGTCTCGGCATCTTCGCCGGCAACCTGCTCGGCATCGAGGGCGCGCTGGTGCAGATGGTCAACCACGGCGTGATCATCGCCGCCCTCTTTCTGGTGGTGGGCATGATCGAGCGGCGGGCCGGGACCCGCGACCGCGCCGAGCTGCGCGGACTGGCGGCGAGCGCCCCACTGTTTGCGGCGCTTTTCCTGGTCGTCTCGCTGGCGGCGCTGGGGCTTCCCGGCCTGAACGGCTTCGTCGGTGAGTTCCTGATCATGCTCGGTGCCTGGGCGGCGTTTGTGCCGCTGGCGGTCGCCGCCGGCATCGGGGTCATCCTGGCGGCCTGGTACGTGTTGCGCTTCTACCAGGGCAGCTTCCAGGAAGTGCCGCCCCGGCCGGCCCCGTTCGCTGACATGCGACTGGCCGATGCCGGCGTGCTGGCCCCACTGCTGGCCCTGATGGTGGGGATCGGGATCAGTCCGGCCTTTTTCGCGGCCGCGGTCGACGCGACCGTCAAGGCGCTGCCGGTGATCACGCGGTGACCATCAACGTGAGCGGCATCGGCATCGACTACGGCGTCATCCTGCCCGAACTGGTGGTGGTCGGCACCGCGATCGTGGTCCTGTTTTTGGAGCTCGTGGTGCGCGCCGATCGCCGCGGGTGGCTGGCCGCCGTGACCGTGTTCGGGCTGCTGGGCGCGCTTGCGGCGACTATCCCGCTCTGGGGCCAGAACCGCACCGCCTTCGGCGGCACCGTGGTAGGCGACAGCCTGGCCACCTTCTTCAACGTGCTCTTGATCGTGATCAGCATTCTCACCGTGTTGATCTCGCCCCGGTTCCTGCGCGCCCTCGAGCTCGACTTCGGCGAGTACTACATCCTCGTGCTGGGGGCCACCGCCGGCATGATGCTGCTGGCCGCCGCCACCAGCCTGATGACGATCTTCCTCGGCATCGAGCTGCTCTCGATCTCGCTGTATGTTCTCTCAGGATTCGCGCGGACCGCGTTGCGTTCGCAGGAGTCGGCTCTCAAATATCTGCTGCTGGGTGGCTTCGCCACCGGCTTCTTACTCTATGGCATGGCCCTCATCTACGGGGCCACCGGCAGCACGACGCTGCGGGGGATCGCGGCGTACACCACCGCGGCCGCCTCCAGCAACGTCCTGCTCCTGCTTGGCATCGGCTTCCTCTCGGTGGGGCTGGCCTTCAAGGCATCGGCGGCGCCCTTCCACATGTGGACGCCGGACGTCTATGAAGGCGCGCCCACGGTTGTGACGACGTTCATGTCCGTGGCGACCAAGTCGGCGGCGTTTGCGGCGATCGGGCGGGTGTTCATCGCGACCTTTCCCTCGATCTCGAGCCGCTGGTATTTCCCGCTGGCCTTGATCGCGATCGCCTCCCTGTTTATCGGCAACCTGGTCGCCATTACGCAGGACAACCTGAAGCGAATGCTCGCCTACTCCGGAATCGCGCACGCGGGCTTCATCCTGCTCGGCGTCTTACCCGGAACCGCCCAGGGCTTCACCGCGGTCCTCTTCTACGTCGCCGCCTACGCCGTGATGAACTTCGGCGCCTTTGCCGTCGTCACGGCGATCGGCGCCGGCGGCGAGCAGACCGGCGAGCTGAGCTACTGGCGCGGCCTGTTCTATCGGCGTCCCTTCCTGGCTACCGTGATGACGATCTTCATGCTGTCGCTGGCCGGGATCCCACCGACCGTCGGGTTCTTCGCCAAGCTGTTCGTCTTCCAGGCGCTGGTGTCGGCCCAGATCTGGGCGCCGCTGGTCGTGGCCGTGATCATGACGATCGTGTCGTTCTATTACTACTTGCGGGTGGTGGTCGTTATGCTGGCCGCGCCGGACGAGGCCGTCGTGGACCTGCACCCTGTCGGTGTCTCGACCAGCACGGTGCTCGGCGCTGCGGCGCTGGCGACCATCATCCTCGGCATCTTCCCCGCCATGGTGCTCGACTGGGCCACCCATGCGGCGTCTTTACACTTCTAGCTATCCCATGAGGTTCGTCTGCGCCGGGCGCCCATGATTGCTCCGTCCCCGGTCCGGCCGGCCATGCCGCCGGTGGCGCCGCGGCGAATCAGGCCCGTGCGCGTGCTCGCCCGAGCCTGGCGCGAGCTGCGGAAAATGCGCACCGCCATCATCCTGCTCGCCATCCTGGCCCTGCTCGCCGTCATCGGCACCCTGCTGCCCCAGCTGCCGCAGAATCCGCGCGGGGTGATGGGCTATGTGCTCCGTCACCCGGCGACCGCGCCCTGGTTTGCCCGGCTCGGCCTGTTCGACATCTTCAGCTCCTGGCCCTTCATCATCACGGCGGTCCTGATGTACACCTCGATCGGGGCGAGCATGTTCATCCGGGTGCCGGCGGCCTGGCGCCGGGCCATCGATCCGGCGCAGCGCAACCGAGGGTTGTGGGCGGAAGTCGCCAGCATCGTCTTTCACGCCAGCTTTTTCATCCTGCTGGTCGGCGTGATCTACGGAAAGGCCGCCGGGTTCCTCGGGAATGCGGCGGTGGTGGAGGGGGATAGTTTCGTTGAGGCACGAGCGAACTACGACAACCTCAGCGAGGGCACGCTCGCGACAGACCATGCCGGGTTTGAGGTCAAGGTCGACAGCTTCAGCGCCACCTACTGGCCCACCGGCGCGCCCAAGGACTTCACCTCCCGCGTCCGGATCTACGACGGCGGCCGCCTCGCCGAGACGAAGAACATTCAGGTCAACCACTATGTCGAGTACCGCGGCGTCAAGATCTACCAGGCGGGCTACGGCTGGGCGCCTACGCTGAAGATCGAGACGCCGGACGGCCGGGTGGTCGAAGACGGGCCCACCATCTTCATCGGGGAGCCGCAGTTCGCCAACGGCGTCGTGAAGGCCCCATCGGCCGGCCCGGGCGACCAGCAGCTGGGCGCGACCGCGATCTTCATCCCCGACCCACAGATCAGCGACCAGTCGATCGGCCCGGGCACGCCCCAGCTGCGCAACCCGATCCTGCTGGTGCGCCTCTATCGGGGCGACCTGCACCTCGACAGCGGTCAGTCAGTGAATGTCTTTGCGCTGGACACCAGCAACATGGACCTTCGCTGGCGGGGCGCGCTGCGCGTCGGGGATAGCGTGGTCACCCCCGACGGCTACAAGTTGAGCTTCACCGGGCTGAAGCAGTACACGGACTTGACCCTGAACAAGGATCCGGGGATCCCGATCGTGCTGGCCGCCTTCGTGATCGGGCTCTCGGCGCTGCTGATCAGCCTCTACCTGCCGTTGATGGGGCCCGAACAGCACCTCGCCCCATCCCGTGAACTGACCGGCTAAGCAATCTTTTCCCTCCCCCGCTCGCGGGGAAGGGCAGGGTGGGGGCTAAAGATAACGACTGTCGTAACGTTTTTGTCGTCGTATGGCCATGGTGAATGGGCCCAACGGCAGGGATGCAACGCGTGTCCGGGACCGCATGCTAAGTCGCGTTATGCGGTGCCACCGTCTTTCCTATTTCAGGCGGGGTCAGGCGATCGTCGAAACCGCCCTGCTGCTGCCAATCCTGATGCTGCTCGTGATGGGCAGCGCGGACCTCGGCCGGGTCTTCTACTACTCGATCGCCGTCACCAACGCGGCGCGCGAAGCCGCCCGGCAGGGGACCTACTACGATCCGCTCACCAACAGCAACGTCTATGACACCTACGGGCAGGTGCTCATCACCGCCCAGAGCGAGGTCCCCGATGTGGCGCTGAGTGTCCCCGCCAGCACACCGTCCCACTGCCTCACCGGCGCACCGGCGAGCTGGGCACCGTATTACCCGACGCAGCCAAACACCGGCTACGTGTTCATCTGCTTCGATGGCAATGACAGCCAGACCGTGCCCGCGACGCAGACGGTCCGGGTGACCATCCTCTACAGCTTCTCACCCGTGACGCCGCTTGCTGATGTTGTCGGGGCCGGCATGATCCAGGTCCAGACCTCGACCACGATGCAGGTGCAGAACCAGTGAGGGACGCGAAGCGCGGTCAATCGATGGTGGAGATGGCGATGATCTCGCCGTTCCTGATCATGATCCTGCTGATGGTGATCGACTGCGGTCGCGCCGCCTACGACTATTCCACCCTGGCTGCCGCCGCCCGGGAAGGCGCTCGAGCCGCGATCACGACCGGTAACAATCGGCCGGACAACAACCGGGTCACCGGCGCCGTCGAGTTGAATGCGATCGGCCTCCAGCTCAATGCCGGAAGCTGCATCAACGACGCACCACCCGTAAGCCCGAGTATGGCGGCCAACACCGGCCTCGTCTACGTTGGTGCGCCATCAGGCTCGCTCGCGGATGCGCCGAATGCGCCGGCGGGGCAAGCCCCGACCGTCGGAGGCGTTTGCAACCCGGTCATCCCCAGCTACGCCGGCCACAACCCGCTCACGGTCACGATCAAATACAACTTCAAGCCGCTGACGCCTTTTGGCTCGCAGTTTTTCCCGACCGGCATCGTCATGACTGTTACCAGCACCATGAGCACGGAGTATTGATGGGGACAGCCTGGTTGCGAAGGCAGTCAGGGCAGGCGGTGGTCCTCGTCGCGGTGGCGGTGCTGGTCCTGACCGCCATCCTGGCCCTGGCGCTCGACGGTGGCAGCATCTACCTGGACAAACGGCAGCTTCAGAATGCGGCTGATTCGGCCGCCCTGGCCGGGGCGGAGTTGCTGATGGCCGTTCCGCCCAGCTACGCGAGTATGCACAACCAGGCCCTGGCTAACCTCCTGCAAAACCTTCCCGGCACCACCAAGGCCGGAACGGTCTGCAGCTCCTCGTGTCTGCCTCAAAAGACGATTGGTCCGCCGGGCGGCAACGGTGTCGGAACCCTCGATCTGCAGGCCGGCTATCACGTCGAGCTCTCGGCACCGACCTCGTATACCTACACGGTCACGGTCTGGCACTCCCACCCCGTCGTGGTGGCGCCGATCCATGGTTTTCAACCGGCGATTACGCTGGCAGCCCGCGCCACGGCGCAGAATGCCAACCTGCCTTATGCCGTCGTGCTGATGCAGGACAAGCCGGCGTACGCGACGTATTCGAACTTCAGCATCAACGGGACGCCCGGCGGCATCACGCTCCAGAATGCGGGCGGCGGCTCCAACCCGAATTACCGGGGCGGAATCTTCTCAAACGCCAGCATTGCGCCGGGTAATGGCACCCCGTCTATTGCGTTCGTGTCGCCCGCTGGGGATCTCTGGGCGGTCAACGAGAGCAACGCGGACCAGGCGGCGCTCCAGACCGCCGGGAATGTCAGCGGTCAGCAGACGCCGGGCGTTACCGGCCTGCCGCGGCCGGCGACGCACCTCGATTACCCGAACTACCCCGAGCCCGTACCA